>CALFIY010000109.1 GCA_937877595.1 uncultured Prevotella sp. | reverse complement strand
CTGCCTCATTGATTGGGTGGAGTGGTTCAAGGACTATGACCTGAGCCAGCCGCTCGCTATTATTCACTTCACTAAATTCAGGTATTAAGCGTATGAAAGCAATTTGCATTGGCCTGACGGTCATCGCGGCGGCTGTCCTGTTATTCGGGGTGTTGCTGTTTGCTGCGCTCATAGTCGCCGCGCTCGGTGCGGGCATGGAAGAGGAGGCTGGGGTATGATGACACCAAGAGAGTATGAGCGAGAGAAGATGTTCCTCGACACGCTCCATGAGATTCGGAAGTATCACAGGGAGAGAGACATCATTCAGCTGATGCGGAAGATATTCTCCGACACGGTGGAATATGAGGCGTTCCACGAACAGAAAGGAGGCCAGCGATGAATGACAGGAACAACCAGGTGACAGACCTTTTCGACGGATACGGATGGGTCGAGCCGCAAAAACCAGCGGCAACCTGCCGAACCTGCAAGCACCGTGAGAGGTGGCAATGTGGCGGTTCGTGGATTCAGTATTGCGGAGTGAGAAAGAGCAGGCGCACAAGGAACGGCCTTCTGAAAATCAAGGTCACGCTCCCAGCCTGTCAGCTCTATGAGCCTGAGAAGAAAGGAGGTCAGCCATGCCAATAAAAGCAGAGAACAAAGGCCGCTACCCCAAGAACTGGAAGCAGATACGCGCCACTATACTGGAACGGGCTAAAAACTGCTGCGAGTTCTGCGGCATACCGAACTACACCATAAGGGAAAACGGCTCAAAGGTAGTACTAACTATCGCCCACCTCGACCACACGCCCGAAAACTGCGAACCGTCCAACCTCAGAGCCCTGTGTCAGAAGTGCCACAATACCTACGACGCTCCGCATAGAGCCGAGACAAGGCGCAACAGCAAGGAGAAAGGAGGTGCCAAATGAGATACTCAAAACTACTGGCAAAGGCCGTCCGTCTCATGGAGGAATACATGAATGCCAGTTGGTACGAACAACTGCACATGAGTTTTCCACCGCCTCCCTATCGTGAGAGTCTGCACCCCCGTAAGGACTACCAGCAGAGGCACTACTGGCTTCGCACCCGAAGCAACCCGACGCGTCGCAACTACCACTAACAGAGGGCCGCACAGAAACGACTCCGAATTATACGCATTTATCAATCCAAATTATACAAACAATGAAACCAAAGCAGCAAGAGGGGCTTTTCGACCACGACCCCGTAATGAAGTGCCGAGACTCCAAAGGACGTTTCGCCACACCCGAAAGAGCCTACGCAGACAAGGCCATCAAGGAAAACAACTACCTGCGCTACGAGCGTGAGAAGTACATGAGGGCTTGGCACGCTGCCGCTGAAATGGCAAGTTACTGGCAACGGAAGTACCTTGCGCTGCAGGAACAGATAAAGGCTATTCAGTAATCAAATATCAATTCAATTATGGCAAAGAAAACAGACAAAAAGAACGACCCTGCAAAGCAGGAATGGAAGCGGCCTTGTGACATCAAAGTGACGCGCACGGCCAGCGAAAACACCATGTACCGCAAGTACATAGCCGAAGACGTGTACCAGCGATGGACGGAGGACTTCATCGACGAGGACACAAAGGAGGTGGTAAGCATCGAGCGCAAGCAGAAACTCTTCGAGCGCGGAACATACCTCGACAAGGGCAAGATTTCAGAGGTCATGTTCGCTATACAGGCCGAGCAGATCGAGAACATTGCCGTCACCGACACTCCCTATGACGTGCTGCGCTTCATTACCAACGGCCTCTTCCCTTGGGAGGTGTCGGTCATGGCCGGAAAGACGGGCGAACTGAAACGTCAGTACCTCGTGAGGGCGCAGAGCGTCGAGCAGGCTATCACTATCTCCCTCGAATACGCTGGCATGTACCTCGGACTGACGGGCTGGACTTCCGTCAAGTCGGTTAAGAACTGCGACTATCACATCATCGAGGACAGCGACGAGTGCATTCCCGTAAACGCTCCCGAGGACTACGACGCAGACTTCGACTATTTCAAGGTCACGGTGCAGAGCCGTTTCTATAACGACCTCGACGAGGACATAGAGAAGCGCAACCACACCTACATCATCAAGTCTCACGACGTAGGAGAGGCCAAGGAGCGCATCACGGACTACTGCGAAAAGAAGTGGGAGGAAACGCTGAAAAGCAACCCCCGTAACTCTTTCATCGTACTAAAGGCACAGCCATACGACACCGACGGCATCGTGCCCCTGTCATACTGCGAACTCTATCACGAGAAGCAGGAGTATTAACAATTCAAACCATTTTTACAACTATGCCAAACTTCGGTATCAGGATTGACCTCCTCAAAATCAAGGGGGCATTCATGCGGAACCTCAAAGGCACAACCGCAACCAAACGCTGCCTTATTATCCCCGTTGACGACTGCGACAGCATCTTCCTCGGAGAGAAAGGCTGCTATCTCAACATGACGGGTATTGAAATGGGAAACCCGCAGTACAACGACACCCACTGCATCAAGGGCGACCTCCCCAAGGAGAAACGCGACTCCCTCACAGAGGAGGAGAAACGTGCCCTCCCCATTCTCGGAGGCATGCGGCCTATCCAGCCCAAACCGCAGCCGTCTATGCAGGTCGGAGGCGAAGTGCCTTTTGAGCAGTTAGACACCAGCGGCGATGACCTGCCGTTCTGACGCGAAACGACATTCTCTCTACGGGAACTTATCGGGGAAAGGCTTAACACCTGCCCCGATAAGCCGTGTAGAGGGCGAGAAAACAACGAGAAACAACGATTTTACCCATGACCAAGGAACTTACCAGCGGAGCGAAGAAAACGCGCTCTCGCCAAAATTCGAGAAAAATAACTATCCACCAGCCACCGCAGACAGAGAACGATATGTTTACGAGGCTGTGTAACTCACACCTCCATGTCGAGTGTGTCAAGGAACATCGTTTCTACCAGCCGCGCAAGTGGCGTTTCGACTATGCCCTGCCGCATTACAAGATTGCCGTTGAGGTTGAGGGCGGTGTATGGACGGCAGGTCGCCACATAAGGCCGCAGGGCTTCCTCGGTGACATCGAGAAGTACAACACGGCTACCCTGCTCGGCTGGCGCGTATTCCGCACCACTCCCGACAAACTACTCACGAACTCGACCATACTTTTGCTAAAAAATGCTATTTCGGGGTCGTTTTGCACCCCAAATTGCGATTTTTTGCCCGAAAAATGATTATATTATAAGCATTTTGTGTAATTTTGCAAGCAAATATGCAAATAAATAAAAATTGAACCATGATTAGATTTTCAGAATTTGTCTCGCTGGGACACCCCGACAAAATCGCTGACTACATCAGCCAGTATCTTCTCGACCGTTACATTGAACGCGACCCCGACACGCGCTATGCGGTGGAAGTACAAATCAAAAACTACAAGGTAACGCTCGGAGGCGAAGTGTCCTCAAAGGCGCAGTTCACAGACGAGGAGATTGCTGCCTACGTCCGCGAGGCCGTGAACGACATCGGCTATACGCGAGAGTACATGGCGAAATGGGGAGCCGAAAACACTATCTGCGGCGACCTGCTCGATGTGTCCGTACTCATACGGCAGCAGTCACCCGATATTGCACAGGGACTTTCCGGCTGGGGCGACCAAGGCATATTCTTCGGCATGGCCTCCTACGATAAGCAGACATGCGGAATGCCCTACGACCACACGCTGGCTAAACGCCTGTGTAAAGCACTCTTTGAAAGCGGACTCGGTGGACTCGACATCAAGACGCAGATCGTGACCGACAACAACCGTGTCCGTAAGGTCATCGTGGCTATACCCCTGCTTCCCGACACACCAATGAAGAAAGTCAAGAAGTTCATCAAGTCCAAACTACGCGGACTCCAAGGCTACCAACTCATCGTCAATGGCACAGGCCGCTACGTCCAGCACTCCAGCATAGCAGACTGCGGCACTACAGGCCGCAAACTGGCCGTGGACTTCTACGGAGGCAACTGCAAGATAGGCGGCGGCTGTCCTTGGACGAAAGACGCATCCAAGGCCGACCTGACGCTCAACCTCGCGGCTCGTAAACTGGCAAAGAACTACGCCATGGCCTACGAGTGCGACGTGTTCGTTTCCCTTGCCTGCTGCATCGGCAAGAAACAGGTAGATGTATCTATCCGAGACGCGGCAGACAACATACTGGTAGAAGGCAGTTGGGATATAGACCCTGCGGAACTGCGCAAGGCTTACGGACTCGACAAGCCCATCTTCGCCTCTATGTGCCGCTGGGGGCTGTTCGGAGAGTACCAGGCAGACAAGGCTTGGGAATAGCCGACCCTGCTCACCTCATAGATAAGGCGACCAAAATATAACATATTAACAACCAATTAGTTACATAATGAAAACAGAAAAAGTGCTACTTTCGCAGTTGAAAGTAAATGCGGCCAATCCGCGTACCATTACGAACAGGAAACTACAGTTGCTCGTCGAGCGGCTGCTTGCTTTCCCGAAGATGATTACCCTGCGTCCCGTTATCACGGACGGCAGTTTTGTTGCATTGGGCGGCAACATGAGGCTACGGGCTTTCATGACCATTAGCCACATGACCATTGAGGACATTGCCGAGGTGCTGGCCAAGACAAAGAACTTCCAGCGGCTCTCGAAAGCAGAGCAGGAGAAACTGCTGGAGTACTGGCAGAAGTGGTTGGAGAAACCGACCGTGAGCGTGGCAAAGGCCTCCGACCTCTCCGAGGAGGAAAAGAAGGAGTTTATCATTGCAGACAACGCCTCATTCGGCGAATGGGACTACGACAAACTGGCCAACGAGTGGGACAGCAACGACCTCGTGAACTGGGGCGTGGACGTATGGCAACCCGAACCCCCACAGGGCAGTTCCAGCGGCGGCGGCGCGAATGGCCTTGCAGCAGCGGAGGCCGCAGGAGGGGAAGCACCCTTTGACGGCAGCAACCTCCCTCCCGAACTACAGGGGCAGGACATCAACCCCGACGACCTCCCGAAGATTGAGGGCGACAACGCCACGGCCATGGAGCGCGTCATACTGGTGTACCCCAAGGAGCGCACCGAGGAGATTGCACGGCTGCTGGGGCTGGAGAAAATCGACAAGGTCGTTTACAACATCAATGAACTTATCCCCGACACCAAAGCCGAGGAACAGCCAGCAGACGAGTAATGACCTACGAAGAGTACATAGCATACCACAAGCAAGGTGACGCAGGAGTCGAGGAACGCATGATAGCCTCGCTCTGCCGTCACTTTGCGCTTTCGGGCTGGGATGCCTTTCGCCTCATATACTTCTACACCATGACCTACCACATACCGAGTGCGCTGGATATGCTGATAGAGGGCGAGAGGAACATCAAGCGGCTGCACTTCCGTACCGATAGGCGTTATGTACGCTGCAACGGGGCTTTCCCCCGACTCCTGCAGGAACTCACCCATGACAAGTACGACCGTCTGCTGACCGTAAGGACTACACAGGAGGCCTACGACGTAGTGAAACAATGGTATTTCTTCGGACGCTATGCGGCCTACCTCTTCCTCGAAGTGTACTGCAACGTGTTCACTCCACAATGGGAGGATAACGTGGCCTACGGCTGGGAATCCAACGAGAACTACACGAAAGGAGCCGTCTCGATAACGAGAAGCAACGAAAAGGCCGTGCTTGATAAGTTCCTCAGTCGGGCGAAAATCGACGCAAGAGACAACGCTTTTGCAATCGAGACGAGCCTGTGCGCTGTAGCCAAGTTCAACAAGGGTACTCGCTGGAATGGCTACTACACGGAGCGTATGCTGGAGGAGGCCAAGGGAACCAAGTACGAAACACTTATTTACCAACTTGCACAATGACATGAGCCAACGACCTAAGACCTGCGTGTTCATTACAGGCACGAATGCAGTAGGAAAATCTGCCCTTGCTTGGGCTATCATCGACCGTTACGGCGGCGTGGATAGGATAACCAACGACGTGACCTACTGCGTCGAGGGCAGTATCTGCCTTGCTGGTAGTTACGGAGTCCACCGCTACGGCGGCGTTGACAGGATAACCAACGACAAGGGCAGTTCTTGTACCTCCAAGTTGGCAGAAGTCGTAGAAGAGGGCTTGCGCCATGCCGACGTGATGATATGTGAGGGGTCGTTCATGAATACTTTCGGACTGAACCTCACTAATGCCATATTCAAGGCTGACCGTCACCTCATCGTGTCGCTCTATACGGACGCTACGACCATATACGAGCGTATCTGTGGTAGGAGCAACGGGAAGTATGGTACTGGCAAGCGCAACTGGCCGGCTATCATACGCAAGCAGCGACAGGCCATGGTGGCAGCGCAGAAATGGCAGTCTATCGGTGTCAAGGTGCTACAGATAGACACGGCCAAGATGAGCATCGAGGAGGAACTGCAGAATGTACTAACAGCCATCGAGCAACTATGTGGAGAGCCTACGACGATAAGATAGCCAAGCAGATATGCTACGACTGCGGCTCTCCCGTGAGCAAGGCAGCGTACAATTATTTCCGCAGGATGCTATACACCAGCGGTGACAAGGTGTGGTCGGAACTCTACGGCGACCAGGCTCTCTACTTCGCCACTCGTGGCAAGAGCCATGTGCGCCTCATTGAGATAGCCGTCCGCTCCCGGTATCAAGGCCGAGGGCTTGGCAAGGAGGTACTTTTCCGGCTCCTCTCGCGCATGAAAGCCGCTGGCCTGTATAAACTCACATTCCGCACCCCAATCGTTGAAGAGGCGCAAAAATTCTGGCTTCATATCGGAGCGCGTATCGTGGACGTGAAAGGTGAGGACTACGAAATGGAATTAACAATCAAACAAGACAAGTAATCATGGCATATTATCAATCCCCAAGGTGGAGCGCGGAAATAGCCGACTGCTCCATGCCTATGACCTTTGACACCTACAGCAACTGCGCTTTCGGCTGCATGTATTGTTTCAGCCAGTACCAGCGCGGCATAGGCGGTGCCAAGGAACACTACCTCGCAAAGGAGGTCAACCCCGTCAATGTAGAGCGCATCAAGAAAATGTTCACTGACCCCGACCAGTACGCTGGGCAGTTTGCCGAGTACATCAAGCAGCGGCGTGTCATGCAGTGGGGAGGCCTCTCTGACCAGTTCGACGGCTTCGAGCACAAGTACGGCAAGACGCTTGAACTGCTGCGCTTTTTCAAGGAGATAGACTACCCTCTCTGTTTCTCCACTAAGGCGACGTGGTGGACTAAAGACGAGCGTTACATGGAACTGGTGCGAGGGCAGAAGAACTGGAACTTCAAATTCAGCATTATCACGCTTGACGAGGAGAAAGCCCGTGTCATCGAAAAGGGTGTGCCGTCGCCAATGGAGCGGCTGGAGGCTATCAGACGTATTGCCGAGGCTGACGCTGGGGGTGCTACCCTGCGGCTGCGCCCTTTCATCATAGGCGTTTCCACACCTACCTACCTCGACCTGATACGTGAGGCCGCTGACAGGGGCGCAACGGCTCTCTCTACGGAGTTTTTCTGTGTAGAGCAGCGCAGTCAGACACTAAAGGAGTATATGCCGAAACTCTCGGAACTATGCGGCTTCGACCTCATGGCGTTCTACCGTAAATTCTCCTACGCACAGGGCTACCTACGTCTGAACAGGAAAGTCAAGCGTCCTTTCATCGAGAACATGAAGCAGGTCTGCGACGAGGTGGGTATGCGCTTCTATGTGTCCGACGCTCACTTCAAGGAACTATGCCACAATGGATCGTGCTGTGGCCTCCCTTCCACATGGAACTACTCGCACGGCCAGTTCTGCGAGGCTCTGCAACTCTGCAAGAAAAACGGACAGGTGACGTGGGATGAAATCAAGCCCGACATCGAGAGCCTACACCAGTACGACTGGGGCAGGGCTTCGGGCTTCAATGCCAACAGCAGCGAGAAACGGGCGCAGTTCTGGGGAATGAGCATGGCCGAGTACATGCGCTGGCTTTGGAACAACCCACAGGCTGGGCAGTCGCCCTACAAGATGTTCGAGGGTGTCATGCACCCGTCGGGCAAAGACGAGAACGGAAACATCATTTACACCTACAACAAAGAACGTACAATATGAGCCGTAACACAAGCAAACGCAATCATATCAAGGAGGGGCGCAAGGAGATAATTGCACCTCTCTACAAGCGCGGCTGGAGCATAGCGAAGATAGCCGAGGAAGTGCGCACACGGATGAATACCACCTGTTCCACCCGTACCGTATGGAATGACATCAACGAACTGCTGGACGAATGGAGAGCAGCCCGAATACAGGATGTTGACCAGCGGCTGCAACTCGAACTGGAGCGTATCGACGATGCAGTATGTGAACTATGGGAGCAATGGGATAAGAGCAAGGAGGACTGGGTGCGCGAGTACAACAAGCGCGTCGGTGTCCCTGTTCCGGCTGGCGAGGGTCAAGGTGGCGGCGAGGCTACCGAGATTGTCACCGTCAAGCGCGAGAACAAGAGCGAGAACGTGATAGGCCTCGGCAACCCTGCATATATGGCAGAGATACGCCAGCAGCTGGCCGAGCGTCGCAAACTCCTTGGCCTCTATGCCGCCACCAAGACCGAGGTGACGGGCAAGGACGGCACACCGCTCATCCCTGCCGAGAAGATGTCCGAGGATGAGATAAAGGCTGAAATCGAGCGTATCAAGGCAAGTCGAAGTCACTAACAGCGAACCATGGACTACAGCACGGCTATGAGACTACTTGAACTGGAACGTGAGTTGCACAAGAGAGACGCAAGGGTGCGCTTTCCTGTGTTTCTCGACTATACCACACCCTCATACGACCGCCAGTGGTTTCATACACTCATTGCCGAGAAGTGCCAGCAACTCCTGGAGGGTACGCTTGGCACCGACCGTCTGATGCTGTTTGTCCCTCCCCAGCACGGCAAGAGCGAGATTGTCAGCCGCAAGTTCCCTGCGTGGGCTTTGGGTGTCAACCCCCTGCTGAAGATTGTCGGCTCATCGTATAGTGCCGACCTCGCACAGCAGTTCTCACGCTCCATACAGCGCACGATAGACGGCAGCGAGTACGGCGAGGTGTTCCCCAACACCTACCTCAACAACATGCGCGTCAAGACAGATACGCAGCGCGGCTGGCTCCGTAATGTTGACCAGTTCGAGACGGTGGGCTACGGTGGCTTCTATAAGGCCGTCGGTGTCGGTGGCTCCCTTACGGGTACACCCGTTGACCTCGGCATCATCGACGACCCCGTAAAGGACGCGCTGGAGGCTGGCAGTCAGACGTACCGAGACCGCATTTGGGACTGGTACACCGACGTATTCCTCACCCGTCTGCATAACAACTCGAAGCAGATACTCATCATGACGCGCTGGCACGAAGATGACCTTGCTGGCCGTCTGCTTGAACGGGAACCCGAAAAGTGGACGGTGGTGTCTATCCCTGCCATACGCGAGGACATGAACCTCCCCGAAGACCCACGACAGGTAGGAGAGGCACTATGGGAGGACAGGCACTCGCTGGAGCGGCTGCTTGACGTGGAGAAACGCAGTCCGAGAACCTTTGCGGCTCTGTATCAGCAGCGGCCTACCATCGCTGGCGGTAACATCATCAAGCGCGAGTGGTTTAAGCATATCAAGGTGGCCGAGTTCAAGCGCATCTACGACAACGAGCCTATAGTGTTCTTCCTCGACACCGCTTTCACCGACAAAACCAGCAACGACCCGACGGGCATCATATCGACCTGCAAGATAGGGGGCGACCTGTATGTTACTCACGCCCACAAGGTGATGATGAAGTTCCCCGACCTCCTGCGCTTCATCCCCGAATATGTGCAGCAACATGGCTACAGCCGTCGCTCCACGATCCGCATTGAGCCGAAAGCCAACGGTATCTCCGTTATTGACCAGTTGAAAGAGACTACGGGGCTGAACGTGGTAAACACCCCCAGCCCGAAAGACAGCAAGGAAACACGCCTCTATGCCGCCTCGCCAACGGTTGAGGGTGGACGTGTGATACTCGTTGACGGTGCTTGGAATGAGGCTTTCGAGGATGAGATTTGCGGCTTCCCTGCCAAGCCTCACGACGAGTATGTAGATATTCTCGGCTATGCCATCGACTACCATATTGCCAACCCGTTCAAGCCGATAGACAAGGCGCGGACGGCAAAGAAAGTATTTTAACAACCCCAAAATTCATTGCATTATGCCTACAATCCAAGAAATCATCCGTAAGGAACGCCCTGCATCGGGAATCATTGCCGACCTCAAAGACAAGTCTTTTCCCGTCCCTGCATGGGGCAGTTGCGGTAGCCGTAAAGGTCTCTCCTGTGAGTACGACCCGAAAAAGCACCCTGTTATGAATAAGTCGCTCTACCCCGATGTAGTGGAGGACGATGGCACGATTGACTATGTTACGCGTGTCACCTACAACCTCCAGCAGTTGGCCGTGAAGCGCATGACGGAACTCTGCTGCGGCATCCCCGTGAAGCGCATCTACACCCCTGCAGACGGTGACGCGAAGCAGAAAGAAGTGAGCACCTACCTCGAAAAAATCTTCATGCGCAACCGCATCGACTGCGTGAACAACGAGCGGCTGGCTATGCTGTTCGCTGGTTGCGAGGTGCTGACGCTGTGGTATGCCGTCGAGGAGAAACACAACAAGTACGGCTTCGACAGCCCTTTGAAGTTCCGCTGTAAGAACTACTCCCCCATGCTGGGCGACAACCTCTATCCCCTCATGGATGAAATGGGCGATATGATTGCCCTCTCTATCGGCTACAAACGTAAGGTCGCCAACAAGACCGTTTCCTACTTCGACACCTACACCTCTACTGCCCACTACAAATGGGCTGACAACGGTAGCGGCGGCTGGGAACTGCTGGAGGAGGACAACATCGAGAAGATAGGCAAGATACCAGGAGTGTATGCGTGGCGACCGACACCCATTTGGGAGGACACCAGCAAGATTGTCTATGAAATCGAGTGGAGTGTCAGCCGTAACGGTAACTACCTGCGTAAGAACTCCAAGCCTCTGTTCTGCGTGTTCGCCGACGAGGAGATACGCTATGACAACGAGGGCAACGAAAAGGAGGAGTTCAAGAGCGTACTCCAGTACCCCAAGGGCAGCACCGCTGGCTATGTAACATGGCAACAGGCCATCGAGAATCTGAAATACCACATCACGGAACTACGGCAGTCGTTCTTCACGCAGTTGCAACTCCCCGACTGGTCGTATGAGAGCATGAAAGCCAACCCCATGAGTGGCGAGAGCCGGAAGCAGCTGTTCATCGACGCACAGCTGAAAGTGAAAGACGAGTCTGGCCGTCTGATTGAGTTCTTCGACCGCGAGGTGAACGTGGTCAAGGCGTTTCTGAAGATTGCCCTCGGAGAGGCCTATCACGAAGCCATCGACTCGCTCCCCGTCGAGAATGTCGTTACGCCGTTCACTATTACGGAGGAAAAGGACACTATCAGCAACTTGATGATGGCCAACGGTAATAAACCAATTATGAGCCAGCGCGAGAGTATCGAGGAGTTCGGCCATTCTGACGATGTGGACGCTACGCTGGCCGAGATAGCCCAAGATAGCGCGTTAGACGCATTTTCTCTGACCGAGTAAGAGATTTATCAGATGGCACTACGGAAACCAACGAGACGCAACGGAAAAGCGCAGGAGCGGCCGAAATACCAGTGCCGCCACTGCGCCAACTCGTACGACTGGCACGAGATAGGCTACGACGGCAAGCCGTTCCTCTGCCGCTGCCCCTACAAGCAACAGGGCGGCAAGTTCTGTATCTTCCTCAAAGACCCTGCCTGTGACGAACATTTCAAACTGAGACCCGACTATGCCGAAGCCGACAAACAAGTATGACCGCCAGCACCTCGCACATCTACAGCAGTTGCAGCGGCAGATAGACGCTATATACATGGAGGCGACCCGTGAGGCCGCTGCAATAGGCGTGAGTATAAACGACTTCAACGCTGACCGTCCTTTCACCTTTGACGATTACCCCCTGACCCGTCAGCGCGTCG
The DNA here is from genome assembly GCA_937877595.1 of uncultured Prevotella sp. GTDB lineage: Bacteria > Bacteroidota > Bacteroidia > Bacteroidales > Bacteroidaceae > Prevotella. The sequence continues at coordinate 2,577 of CALFIY010000109.1, read as the reverse complement.
AGAGCCTTATGCTCCGCTTCAAGGCTGCTGTTGAGGTGTGCGTCGTGAACGGAGTGGAAAGCGAGTGGACGCTGGCTAACAACAAGAACAACGAACTTGCCAACCGCGTATTCGGGCGCAATGTAGGGCGGCTGACACAGGAGCAGTACCGACGCTATTACAGCACCAATGAGGCTGCTCGTGACGCTTTCCTACAGCGCAAGGAGCGAGGGCTGAACCTCTCCGACCGAGTGTGGCGGTACACGGGCGAGTTCAAGGAGGAAATAGAAATGGGGCTTGACCTCGGCCTACGGGGTGGCCTGTCAGCAGACCAAATGACGCACGATCTGCGGCAGTACCTCCAGCACCCCGATATGCTCTTCCGCAGGGTGCGCGACGAGCACGGTATGCTGCACCTCTCGAAACATGCGGCTGCTTTCCATCCTGGCCGTGGTGTCTATCGTTCCTCGTACATGAACGCCCGACGGCTGGCCGCTACGGAGGGGAATATCGCCTACAGGACTTCCGACCACATGCGCTGGCAGGAAATGGACTTTGTCGTAGGCATAGAGATACACCTTTCCAACAACCACACCTGCAAGGGGCGTGACGGCAAGCCGCATCCCTTCCATGACATCTGCGACGAACTGCAAGGCCGCTACCCAAAGGACTTCAAGTTTACAGGGTGGCACCCACATTGCCGATGTTACGCAACGTCAATCCTCAAAACCAAAGAGGAAATGATAGAAGATAACAGACGCATACTCGCTGGCGAGCCGCTGACTGATGACAGCGTAAACACCGTTACCGAAGTGCCAAAACGATTTAATGAGTGGATAGAGGAAAACAGAGAAAGAGCAAAGGGGTGGGAAACTATGCCTTACTTTGTCAGAGACAACCCACAATATGTCGATAATTTCCGTGTCGATACTTATTCAGCAGCAGAGCGCACATTTACCCGACACTATCATACAAGCCCTGCAATGAAAGCGAGTATGGCTGACTATCTGCATAAACTATACCCACAGTTAGAGACAACAGAAATGGCTGCTATCTATGACTATACGAGGGGCGACATATCAGATTTCAGGCACTTGAATCTTCATCTTCGCAAAGGTAAACTGTCAGAGTTTGAACAGGCATTATCGGAATTACTCTCACAGGGACTTTCAAAACTTCCGACAACATCAGAGACTGTTTACAGGACTATTCGCCTGAATAAAACAAACCTAAATGCTTGGTTGGAAGCAGCACAAAAACAGGGGACACAGACTTGGGAAGCATTCACTTCAACAAGTTTAAGTATTGACAGCGTAGAGGAACTGATAAAACGCAAAGCCAAGACCTTGCATAACAACGAAAGAGACGTCCTGCTTGTCATCAGGGGCAAGACAGGACATCCGATTGAAGATTTATCTATGTTTAATGGGCGCAACGGCTTACCCAATCAGCATGAGGTATTGTTTGACAGAGGGATGAAAGTCCGTTTTGACGGAGTTACAAACATCAATGGTCGAATTACATTCAATATGACAGAGATTTAACGTTCGCCTGTATAATCTTCCCACAGGCGAGAGTTCTCTGTCTCTCTGTCAACTTTTTCTTTTTCTGATTGAGACAAGGAGTTATACCAAGTCTCAAACTCTTCCTTGTCTCTCTCTGCTCGTTTGCCCGACTGTTCCCAAAGGGCTTCAAATTCTTCTTCTTTTGTCATAATCGTATGATTTTGGTTGCAAAGTTAGCAAAAATAGTGAGTTATTTGTACGAAACATCACGAATTTTCGCTTTTTGCCTGATAATTGGTAAGTCATCGTCTGCTTTCTTTTCGACCCTCACAGGGGTTGTTTTGCGTCTTACGTCTGAAAGTCTCCCTTGTTATCTGACAGAGACGACCATTATAGGGTGTTCCGCTTGGAACTTTCAGATTGTAAAGCCGCCTGTAACCACAGCCCACCTGTTCCACCGTGAAAGTGTCATAGATTGCTGCGATGGAGGTAAAGAAAAACTCGGTTCTGTCATCATCTGACAGGGGCGGTGTCGTAAAAACGACCTTGTAAATGCTTCCTTTTGTCATTTTCTTATCGGTTTGTGGGTCATCAGGGTGTCGCCTCTCGCACGCTCACGCGCGACTTTCTTTCGGGTTTTCTCTGTTCGCCTGTCTGATTTGGGGGCGAAAACTCCTGAAAGGAGAGGGCGAGTTCCCCAATAACTCGTTAGAGTTATCTAATATTTCTTTCCTTTCTTTTTCTTTTCTTTTCTTTTATTTGCTATGCTTTACTATAATTTGGTATAGCATTACTATAACATTACTATACAATGCTAATATTATGTTAAAAAATACTCTATTTTCAGCGGAAACATAAAGAAAAATACACTTTAAACTTTATCCTCTTATCCAAAAGTCAGGTCTAATGCTCATTTTCCTGCGTCTTCCAATGATTCTTTGACAAGTATCGGGCAGAGATTAAATCTTCCATGTCAGATAGAGCGGCAGGCTGATGGTTGCTGTTCCCTCACAATCGTTCGTTGCGAGATTCTTGAGTGACAGTTTGTAGCCCCTGCGTGGATGGTATTTCTTACAGAACTGTTTGTAACTTT
>CALFIY010000108.1 GCA_937877595.1 uncultured Prevotella sp. | reverse complement strand
GCCAATGTGTGATATATGGACAGGCAAGGCCATCCTCATACATTTCATTTGTTTGCATGCGCTGGGCCAAGTCTGTGCGACTTTCAGCCACCCAAGCAGGAACATTTACAAAGGCAACAACTGGTTTGTTAAGTTCCGTACAATCTCTTAATCGGGCCATGGCATCCACAAAGACATCAAGCCCTTTATTTCTAAATTCATAGCGACCACTTGTCGAAACTATCAGAGTATTGTCGGGCATGGTGCAACCTGTCAGATTGCCAACCACATCGAGCAACCTGCGTCTGGCAGCCCATCGCTTAGATTGGAATTCTTTAGGTTCTGGAACAAAATCGTTTTCAAAACCATTGAGCAAGAGTTGGTCGGGATAACGTTCCAAGAGTTGTGCGCACTCTCTGGCAGTTATGGCACTGACGGTTGTAAAGCAATCTGCATTTTGCGTTGCTGCCTGTTCTATGGAGTGTTTACTTGCAACATTCAATTCGTTAGCCATTTGGAAACCGTTGTAGCCTGGCAGATATTCATACAGATGCTTTCCGTTTCCGGCAATGCTACGGCCTACGGTTGTCGCATGAGTAGTAAAGATGGTGCCTATCTGAGGAAGTTTGCTGTTGATATACAGCGCTCCGAGGCCGCACATCCACTCGTTGGCATGATAGACAACGCGGTATGCGGAGGATTGCTGATTGTCGGGCAAGAGATAATAGTTGTAGAAACTCTCTACGACAATGGCGGCAGCATAGGAAAACATGGATGCCTCGTCGTAATCGCCATAGGCATGGAGCGAATCGACTCCATAGTTTTCCCAAAACCAGCAGTAGATGTCGTTCTTCTGTGAAAAAAACGGCTGGAAATCGACGAGCACGGCTATCGGCTCACCTGGAACGAGCCATCGGCCGACACGGATGTCCAACCCCTGTTCCTTTGCTTCCCACTGCCATGCAGAGAAAAGCGACTTGTCCTCACGGAAATAAGGGCTCTCAGACTCTTTCCAAAAGTCAGGTCCAATAAAAACTACGTGATCTTTTAATTCCTGCTGCAGGGTCTTGGCGCGCGAAGAAAGCACCGTATAAATACCACCTACTTTATTACAGACTTCCCAACTGGACTCAAAAATATAGTCGGGGCGTAACTTCTCTTTTCCCATTACTAATACGAGTATAACGGCGGCAAAGGTAAGTAAAAAAACCTAAATGTAGCATATTTTTCAATATATTTTCTTAAAAATCACCGATTTATTGATTTGGATTTGCTACTTTTGCCCGCAGACTATTTGAGTTTTTTATGCGTAAATCACTGCTTACACTACTGCTTATAGCCGTTGCAGTCGGCATGAAAGCGCAGTCGGCCGACAAGCCCTTTCGCGCGTACCTATATAATAAAGAATATGAGGTTTTTCTAAGGATAAATCTCTACGAGCAGGACATTACCGTACCTGGACAGGAACTGTATGGCGAACTGCCCGGCTATCTTGGCAAGCAGCGCAACTCATTCTGCTGGGTAATACCGTCAGCCAAGGTAATTAGCGAGACTGAGGCTGAACTGAAAATGATTAACGACTTTGGCAGCGAAGACCTCACGGCAATATTAAAACGCGAGAACGACTCCACCTACGTTTTGCACCAGACGAAAGGAAGCACTATAAAAGTGCCAAGAAACGGAAAATGGCAGAAACTGCCAAAGACGCTGGCGCTGAAACGCAATACTCACTAAAATTTAAGCCTTACCACCAGCGGCAGATGGTCACTGAACCCTCGCTGATAGCGATAGCCATTGTAAGTACGCAGTGGCTTCACGCCGCCGTAGCGTCTGTCTTCCTCCAAAAGGAACGGGGCATCGAAGATATAGGCCGTATCGACATGCTGCAGCAACGGAGCATTGACAAGGACATGGTCGATGCTGTTCCACTGCCCTTGATAGCGATAGGTTGCACGCGCGCCATGACTGCCAGAAGCCCCAGACGTAACATTAATGAAGTGATGCTCGGCAAGAAAGCACAGAGCAGGGGACGCAGCATAGTCGTTGAAGTCGCCAGTAACTATAATCTTTGCATCGGGTGACAATACCCGGACAGAATCAACGGCCTGCAGCAGCCGATCTGCGACGACGCGCCGGTTAGGACGCGTAGCGCGTTCGCCGCCATAGCGGCTGGGAGCATGGACAACAAAAACATGAAGCGTATCGCCTGAGATGAATTCTCCCTTAACATAAAGGATGTCGCGCGTAGGACGCATTCCGGGCAGTGGAACGACATGCAGCATATCGTAGCAGACAGGACGGAACGTGAAATGCTGGTAAAGCAGGGCGACATCAATGCCGCGAACATCGTCGGACTGCGTCATAAGATAGTCATAACGCGCCCCACGAAGCACGGAGCGCCGCGTAAGGTCGCGCATGACGCTGTCGTTCTCCACCTCAACGAGGGCGATGAGGTCGGGAAGCGTCTCCGAACAGGCCACAAGTTCCTGTCCGATGTTGTTAAGTTTCTGCCAGTAGCGCCGAGGTGTCCAAGAGCGGACAGAACCAGGCAGCCAGTCATGGTCCTGCTTTAGCGAGTCGTGGCCGCAGTCGAAGAGATTTTCGCAGTTCAGTTCTGCAATGGTCAACGTCTGCGCCGACAGCAGGGTATAGTGAGAGGTGAAAAGTGAATAGTTTGCTACCGACAGCGAAAGCATGAGACATAACACCAACGAACGTCTCATCAGGAATGGCGAAGGCAAACTATTCACTTTTCACCTCTCTGATTTCCGTATCTGCTCTATTTTCTTAGCAAACCTTCTCAAGCCGCTTCATCATTGCAAACATGAAGACGGCTGCTACAAGACATACGCCGAGGAAAACACACCAGCAGAGCCACAGGGGAACTGCTCCCCAAAGCAGGCCGCCAACGACGACGAGTTGATTGCCGATGGCCGTGGCGACAAACCATCCGCCCATCATCATTCCCTTGTACTTTGGAGGTGCTACCTTGGAAACAAACGAGATTCCCATAGGTGACAAAAGCAATTCGCCAAATGTCAATACCAAATAGACCATAATGAGGAGGTTTGGCGTCACGTCGGCCACATGCATTGCAACAGGCTCACCGTCAGAACCTATTTCCGTCTGCGGCATAGGCAATCCGAGAGAGCCAAATGCCATCAGGGCATAGGCTATGGCAGCAACTATCATGCCGTAGGCTATCTTGCGCGGTGCCGAAGGCTCCTTTCCTTTGGCGGCCAATGCTCCGAAGATGGCCATCGAAACAGGGGTAAGGGCTACAACATAGAAGGGATTGAACTGCTGGAAGATAGGAGCAGTGAAATTGACCTCGCCTGTCTGCGAATACTTATAGCACAACAGCGCTACAGCGGCAATGACGACAAGAGCCGATATGCTGCGGGCCTTGGCTGTCTTGCTCTGGAAGACAGAGAAGAGGGCATAGACAATAAAGATGACCAGCACAAGATTCCACACGTCGAAAGCCATGCCTTGAACGCCTGTTGCCGTATGTGCAGTAAACTCATCGGCAAAATAAGTCAGCGACAGGCCGTTCTGATGGAAGGCCATCCAGAAGAAGATGACAACGGCAAAAACAAGACAGAGTGCCACGATGCGCTGCTTGGTCTCTTCCTTGGAAAGTTCTTCTACAGGGGCAGCATCAGCGGCCTTGGCAGCGCTCCTCTTACCACCTTCCGTGTGACGGAACGTGGAGCGGAAAAGATAGTAGATGGCGATTGACAGAATAAGCGAGGCACATGCCACGGCAAAGGAGAAATGATAGGCATCATTGCTGGAGTAGCCAAGCGACTGCTCGGCATATTCCTTTATCTTTATGGCTGCAGTAGGAGCAAACAGGGCACCGATATTTATAGCCATATAGAAAATGGAAAAGCCCGAATCGCGCTTGTCCTTATATTGCGGATCGTTGTACAAGTCGCCGACCATGACCTGGAGATTACCCTTGAAGAGTCCGGTGCCGAAGCCGATGAGCAGCAGGGCTGCCAACATCACGACGAGAGCCACCGTGTCGCCGCCCAATGGTACGGAGAGCATCAAATAGCCTGCAAACATGATGAGAATACCCGTGGTGACCATGCGGCCAAAGCCGAACTTGTCGGCCAGCATGCCTCCAAACAACGGGAAGAAATACACAAACATGAGGAACGAACTATAGATGGTGCCTGCCACTGCGGGCGAAAGGCCATAGTTGGCTCTCAAAAACAAAGCGAAGACGGCAAGCATGGTATAATAGCCGAAGCGCTCGCCAGTGTTGGCCAATGCCAACGCGAAAAGTCCTTTTGGCTGTCCTTCAAACATAATTATTTTATTTTGTTATTTTTTGTGCGTATAACGTCAAACAGATAACTCATCTTTATTACTATCTGTCCGAAATTCGACTTTCCGAAATAGTCGCTCTTTGAGTTGCCATAAATATTGCCCAGGCCATAGTAGTAGCGGCCTTCCAGCAGAAGATGGCCTGCGCGCGGAATGCTCCATTCCACGCCAACGCCGACGGCAATGCCGTAGTCGAACTTGTTTTCAACGGCCATGGAATCCTGCGCCACTATATTAGAGGCGCGCTGCACCGTTGTGCCGTAGCCGGCAACGATATTGGTCTTCGTACTCTCGCTGAGGAACATGCCAAACTGCGGGCCGAGTTGCAGGAAGCCCTGCAGACCCTTGCGCTCACGCCCCCACCCCATGCGTGCAAGTATCGGCACCTGGATATAGTTCATTCGGCGCTCATAATGGAGCGGCGTAGCGTCATCATAATAGTAGACAGGGCTGTCGTTGATGTCAAGGATTTTCTCTTTCCAGCCTGTCTGAACGTAGTTCACCTCTGCCACGACTGCGCAGATGCTTTTAAAATATTTCTCGCAGGTGTAGCGCAGGGTGATGCCGCCCGTCATGCCACCGAACTGGCTCTGCGGAACATTAGGAGTAAATCCCACCGTGCTCATCACATAGCCGCCGTTTACGCCAAGAGCCATATCGGTACGATATTCGCCTACCTGTGCTCGCGCCGTAAGATGGAACAGAGCGGAAAAAAGAACTGAAAATATGATTATCTTCTCGCGTCTCACGTAATTCGATTAAAAAAAGATTGTCTCTGTCTTGTGGCTTGGCATATAGTGCACGAAAAGTACGCTGCGGTTCTGCAGCCCTCCATTGCCAATGCGCTCAAAATGAAGAGGTGTCTGAATAGGCGTATACCCCACCATGCCGGAAGCGCCAGTAAACTGCTTGCCGTAAAGATGAAGGCCCTTGATGAAGAAATAGGCGTGATCAAATCCGGTAATACCCATACGAGGAAGACAACTGGGTATCATGTCGGTATGAAAATTCCAGCGGTACTTTAGATTTATCCTATTCGTGCGTGGCGACTGAGGATTCATGTAAAAAGTAGCAGGGATATACGTATCAAACTTGTAGAAATTCTCCAACTGATGGCGTGTGTACAACATCCAGTCGGTATATCCGAAAAGTGTTATCTTTAATTCCGGATGCGACATTGCCAAACTGTTGAGTTTAGACATCACGATGTTAAGTTCCTGTGAGCGCCCAGTATTAAGAATCACCACATTGCGTTGCGTAGTACTGAAAGCCTTGGTGAACATGGCGTCGCCCGACTTGATATTCGTAATACTGTATTTAATATCCTGTTGTTCAAGACGGCGGCGAAGGCCGGAGGTGAAAATACCTTTCTGACTGGTGGTGTCATTGCAGTCTACAAAAACAGGATGGCTGTCGGCAAAACGCGTTACGAAAGTGCGGACGAAAGCCTCGTTCTGTTCTACCGGGCTCTGATACACTTGGAAAATATTCCTGTTGGTGTAGAGTTCGTGCGAATTTATTGAAAAAGGAATAAGCACACGGATATCGTGCTCGGTGGCAAAGTCGCTAAGAGCCTTAACCTGCTTAGAATAAAGAGGACCGATTATAACGTCGCGGTCGGCAGCGTGTTCGTCTTGCAGGAAAGTGGAGATATCGCTGTCTTCTGCTACATTCCATGCTCTGATGTCAGTAGAGATTCCGTTGGCGCGCAAACTGTCGCAGGCCATAAGCACTCCCCTGTAGTATTCAAGCATTCTGCGTCCGTCGCCATTTATTGTATGAAGGGGCAGCATCACGCCGACACGTATTTCTCGCGTACGCATATCGCTCACCACAGCCACAGGCTTTGACGGCATGGCAATTTCTCCTGTAGATGCTACATTGTTAGTCGCAGATTTGCTTTCTACCGACGCAGGCCACGGGATAGTGACATAGGAGCCCTTTTTTAGTTCATAGCCCGGAGTACTCATTTCCGGATTAGCCTTTATCAGTTCATCTATTGTGATGCCGTAGGAACGCGCAATGCCAAATATTGTTTCGCGGCGCTTCACTTTGTGCAGTTCACGAAAATGTGAGGTCTGTGCTGAAAGTGTGTCTGCAAAGAACAGAAGCAACAAGGTTAGCAGGGTATGCCTTATGATTTTTGCCATGGTTTTTTACTTTTCGCCCACAAAATTACAAAAAAAGATATGACAAGTTTACTTTTTTCTGTAATTTTGCAAAAATATTCGCACATGGAAACAAAAATTGGCAAGTTACTATTCTTTTTGATAGCATTACTTCTCTGTCCTGTCATGGCACATGCCGACGACGACAATGACGACGAGGCCGACGCAGACTCTACAGCCGCCGGCTCCACGTTTGTCCTCAGCCGAATAGAAGTACCTAATGCCTTTTCGCCAAACGGCGACGGCATCAACGACGTGTTCCGCGTGAAGGACACAACGCAGAACATCATTGATTTCCGGGCCATAATATTCAACAGATGGGGCCAGAAAATCTATGAATGGGACACGCTGGACGGCGGATGGGACGGAACGCACAACGGCCGCCCTGTCAAGGATGGAGTATACTTCGTACTGGTGAAAGCCAAGGGAGGAGACGGGCGCGACCACACCATACGGCGCGACGTCAATCTTATCAGAAAGTTTAATGAGGTGACTGGTGCTAATGAGTAGCGAGAAGGAAATAAAGGTATGGGGCGCGAGAGTACATAACCTTAAGAATATCGACGTCAACATTCCACGTCACACTCTCACCGTAATCACAGGACTTAGCGGCAGCGGAAAATCCAGTCTGGCCTTCGACACCATCTTTGCCGAAGGTCAGCGCAGATATATTGACACGTTTTCTGCATATGCCCGCAACTTTCTCGGAGGCATGGAACGTCCCGACGTGGACAAGATAACAGGTCTGTCGCCCGTTATCAGCATTGAGCAGAAGACTACCAACAAGAATCCGCGCTCTACCGTAGGTACTACAACCGAGATTTACGACTATTTGCGACTGCTCTACGCACGCGCGGGTCGCGCGTATAGTTATATGACTGGCGAACCAATGGTAAAATATACTGAGGAACGCGTTATAGAAATGATAATGCAGAACTATAGCGGCAGGAAGATTTTACTGTTGGCTCCCGTGGTGCGCAACAGAAAGGGACACTACAGGGAACTTTTTGAAAGCATGCGCAGGAAAGGCTATCTTAATGCCAGAGTTGACGGAGAAGTCGTGGAGATAACCCGCGGCATGAAAGTCGACAGATACAAGAACCACGACATCGAAGTGGTGATTGACAGGATGGCGATAAAAGGCTCTGCCACTCCCGACGAACGCTTGAAGAAATCCGTACAGACAGCCATGAAGCAAGGCGACGGTCTTATAATGATTGTAGACCACGAGACGGGCGAGGCAAAATACTTCTCGCGCCGCCTCATGTGCCCTACTTCCGGAATATCATACAGCGACCCTGCCCCCAACAACTTTTCCTTCAATTCTCCGCAAGGCGCCTGTCCGCGCTGCAAGGGTCTTGGGTTTATCAACGAGATAGATTTGGAAAAGGTAATACCAAACAGGAAACACAGCATCTGCGACGGCGCTATCGTACCACTCGGCAAATACAAGAACCAGATGATTTTCTGGCAGGTCGAAGCCATCCTGAAAAAATACGACTGCACGCTGAAGACTGCTATCGCCGACATTCCCGAAGAAGCGCTTAACGAGATTCTCTATGGCACTATTGACAACGTCAGGATAGACAAGGAACTCGTTCATACGTCGAGCGACTATTTTGTGTCGTTCGACGGCGTTGTGAAATACCTGCGCAATGTCATGGACAACGACGACAGCAGCAGCGGACAGAAGTGGGCCGACCAGTTTCTCGCCGAATGTGTATGTCCTGAGTGCAACGGGCAACGCCTAAACCGCGAAGCCCTGTCGTATCGCTTTGCCGACAAGAATATTGCGCAACTGTCAGCAATGGATCTCAGTGAATTGCGACAGTGGCTCGACACGACAGAAAACGGCGACACCGTCGCTTCCTCAAGTCTTGACGCTCAGCAGCGACAGATTGCTGCAGAAATTCTGAAAGAGATACGTACACGACTGGATTTCCTGCTTGACGTCGGACTGGACTACCTTTCGCTAAATCGCCAGTCGGCATCGCTCTCAGGCGGCGAGAGTCAGCGAATAAGACTTGCCACGCAGATAGGTTCACAACTGGTTAACGTTCTGTATATTCTCGACGAGCCAAGCATAGGGCTGCACCAGCGAGACAACGAACGCCTGATACGTTCGCTGAAAGAACTGCGCGACCTGAACAACACAGTGATAGTGGTGGAGCACGACCGCGACATGATGCTTGCAGCAGACTACGTGATTGACATAGGCCCACGAGCAGGCAGGAAAGGCGGCGAGGTGGTTTTCCAAGGCACCGTGGCAGACATGCTGAAGCAATCTACTCTCACTGCACAATATCTGAACGGACAGCAAAACATCATGCTACCGGAGAAAAGGCGTGCAGGAAACGGCCAGCACATTATTCTCCGAGGATGCAAAGGCAATAATCTCAAGAATATAACAGTAGACTTTCCCCTTGGCAAACTTATCGTTGTGACAGGAGTGTCTGGCTCTGGCAAGTCAACACTTATAAATGAGACGCTATACCCTATTCTTTCCAAGCACTTCTATCGCTCGCTCCAAAATCCGATGCCTTACGATGAAATAGAAGGTCTGGAGTTTGTCGACAAAGTGGTTAACGTTGACCAAAGCCCTATTGGCCGGACTCCGCGCTCAAATCCTGCCACCTATACAGGTGTTTTCAGCGATATCCGCGCACTGTTTGTCAATCTCCCCGAGGCCCACATCCGCGGCTACAAGCCCGGGCGCTTTTCCTTCAACGTGAAAGGCGGCCGTTGCGAGACGTGTGGCGGCAATGGATACAAGACTATCGAGATGAACTTCCTGCCTGACATACAGGTGCCATGCGAAGAATGTCATGGAAAACGCTACAACCGCGAAACACTTGAAGTAAGATATAAGGGAAAGTCGATTGCCCATGTGCTCGACATGACAATAAATCAGGCAGTTGACTTTTTTGAGAACGTACCCGACATCCTGCGGAAAATAAAGACCATAGAAGATGTCGGACTTGGCTATATCAAACTCGGACAGCCTTCTACCACGCTCAGCGGAGGTGAGAGCCAACGCATAAAACTCGCTACGGAACTGTCAAAGCGCGACACGGGCCGCACTGTGTATATCCTGGACGAGCCCACTACTGGTCTGCACTTCGAGGACATACGCATACTGATGGACGTATTGCAGCGGCTTGTCGACAGAGGCAACACCGTCATCGTCATAGAGCATAATCTCGACGTGATAAAACTTGCCGACCATATCATTGACATGGGTCCCGACGGCGGACGCGGCGGCGGCACAGTACTTGCCACTGGCACGCCAGAAGAAGTGGCGCGCAGCAAACGTGGCTACACGCCAAAATTTCTCAAGGAAGAACTTAGCAGAAGCAAAAAGGCCAAAGGTTGACTATTCGGCGCGCCCTATTCCGAGTTGATAAGCCGGCGAGATGCTGTCCAGACGGAAGTCGTAGCGCATATTGTTGATATCAACAAGTCGGAAGTGCTTTGTTCCCTGCACGGTGTCGGCTGGTTTTTCCCATATCACACGCTGGAAGCGCAGCGTATCGTCTACCGCCGATGTGCGCAGTATACAGTCGGCAAAATAGTACTCGTAACTGTGCAGAGTGTCTACTTCGTTACCGAAAATGACATCCTCGGCATATCCCGTCATTAGGGTAGAGTCGCATAGCAGCACCAGGTCTGCCTTGTTGCTGAAGCGGAATGCCACCTGCGTGCTGCCTATCAGCGGGAAGAATTGCGCCAGTGTGCAGCGGTTTATGTCCATTTCGCCGCCCTCTGCTATCAGGCAGTCGCCCATTGTGTTCGACAGTCGGCAGTAAGACAGCGAGACTGAGGCATTTACAGCCTTAAGCCCCACCCCCTGACAATTATGCACCACGACATCATGCATTTGCAACTGCGATGTCGAGTCGCACAGTATGCCATCCGACGGATTTCTTATCTCACAACGCGTAAGAATGTTGTTGCGCGAGCCACATGCGAAGTGCAGTCCGCGCCACTGTCCGCTTACTCTGTCGTATGGCAGGTAAGAGAACATTCGGTCGAGCCTGTCCCCACGGAACAGACAACTGTCGGCGTGCAGCGTACCGTTTATTTCCATTCCTGCACCGTCATGGAAGAAAAGGCTCGTGTTCTGCAGCGAAAGTGTCGCCCCTTCTGCTATCGTCAGCGTGCCATATACTATAATTGGCTGGACACTGCAGATAGCGGTATCGCTGCTTACGGTCACGTCATGCATTGTCAGCGCATCCCAACTGTAGGCTGACAAACATACGTGCTGCACCCTGCCGCTCTCAAGCCTGAAAACAAGATTGTCAGTGACGTGCTGCGGCTCGACAGAACCGTTTTCCGAGGCCGTAAGTTCTACAAAGACCATCAGAGAGTCGCCTTTGCGCACCTCCAGATCAGTTATCACGTTGCTAAGATAACTACCGTCTACATTTACGCGAAATCCCGACTCTCCTCCACGCTCAAGCAATACTTCGCTAATGCGTATTCCGTCTGATGAATAATTGTGCACCCAGAAACTCCTTGTCGACGACGGAACCCTGCTGAACACCGTATCCATACGTATTGTGTCGGAAGGAAACGTGAGCATCAGGCTCTGGTCGGCAGAAAAGTGGTCGTCGTCGGAACACGATGCGAAAAACACGATGCAGCAGCACGACAGCACGAAAAAAATCCGTTTCATCATGTTGATAAAACGGATTTTTCCTATTATTATTGTCCTGCTACTCTCCAAAATATCTCTTCAGGAGTCCGGCAAAGCCAGCACCATGGCGAGCCTCGTCCTTTGCCATCTCATGCACTGTGTCGTGGATGGCATCAAAGCCTGCAGCCTTGGCATTCTTTGCAATGCGGAACTTGTCCTCGCATGCGCCAGCCTCTGCTGCAGCACGCTTCTGCAGATTGGTCTTCGTGTCCCAGACACACTCGCCAAGCAGTTCTGCAAAGCGTGAAGCGTGGTCGGCTTCTTCAAAGGCGTAGCGCTTGAAAGCCTCTGCTATCTCGGGATAGCCCTCGCGGTCTGCCTGGCGCGCCATGGCAAGATACATACCAACTTCACCGCACTCACCATTGAAGTGGCAGCGCAGATCTTCTATCATCTCTTCGCTGACGCCCTCGGGCTTGCCGTCGCCAATCTTGTGTTCGGTGGCATAGGCCTGCTCTTCCTTCAGTTCAGAAAACTTAGAGGCTGGCGCCTTACAGATGGGGCACTTCTCGGGAGCAGCATCGCCTTCGTAGATATATCCACAAACGGCGCAGATAAACTTTTTCTTCATTGCAGTATTTGTTTTATTTAGGTAAAAAAAGTGTAAGCAAAATTGTGTGAGCAAAGATAAGGAGAAAAAAGTGTCTCACCTACTTTTTTCTCCTTTTTCTATGTAAATTATACAGTTTCTAATTATCGCTGCAAAGCCTTAGAAAGATATAGAGAACGTTCCGAGCAACTGGTGGCGGCAGTCCTTCACCTTGACAGGCTGGCACTGGTTGACCAGAGTGACTATATTGCCCGTGGTATTGCCTTCGTCGTCATACTCGTCGTAACTTGCCGAATAGTAAGGCATGAACGGGAAGAATTCGCCGCTTCGCTGGCTGTACTGATAGGCCAGGTCTAACCGGCATTTGCCTGCTGTAAATCCGACACCTGCCGTTATGCGGTTCGTAGCCTTCCAGTTGGTATAGTCGGTAGTCGATGCGTAATAGACACCTGGCGACTGTATTGTCTGGTCGCGCACGGCATTTTTCTGATATGCAGGACTGACGTAGTTGTAGCCCAGGCGTATGGAAAGGCTCTTGTCTGCACGAAGTTCAGCACCCAGTTTTATGGTGGAGACGCCCTTCAGCGTGTTCTCTGTGAGCCGTTTCATTGCGACGTCCGACGAACTCTCGTCGCTGTACGAGTCGTTGTACCAGTCGTAGTAGGTATCGTCAATCGTACGCAGGTCGCACGAGGAATGATCGCTGTATTCGTATGTCGCACCGAGCGCAAGCATGTTGGCAATGGTGTGTCCGGCACTGATTCCGAACTTCCACGGAGTGTCGAAGCGGAAGTCCTCCGAGGCAGCCGACACTTCCTGACTGATGGTGCCGTAGCCAATGGTGGTATAGTTGTCGGTGGTGAGTTTATAGAACGTAGGAGTGCTGAAATATGCGCCAATGCGGAATGCAGACTCTTCCAGAGGACGGAAGATGATGCCGGCCTTGATATTATAGCCGTAACCGGATATCTTGTGGTTGTCGCGGATGAGCACCTCGGGCACCGTAGGACTGTTCAGCACCTCGAAATATTCGCTGTACTTGTTGTAGTGGACGCCATTCACGCCTACGGTAAGTCCAAGATAAACGCGATTGTTGATATTGCCGCTGAGGTTGAAGTCATATTCGCCGATGTATCCCGTATGTGCGCGGTCAAACTCGTAATTGATGCCTGGATATTCATATAAAACTCCGTCTACAACCGTCATATTGCCTTCGTAGATGTCGTCCAGTTGCGAATACGCCAGCGGCGTGCCATGGTCTGTTGCCAGAAGCCCATTCATGTCCTTTAAAAGCGTCTGTCTGTTCTGTGCCGAGCCGTTGAGCGCATTGACGGCAGAGAGCACGTAGTTGAAATTACGGCTTTTATGGAAGTTGAAGCCGAAGTTCAGATATCCTGTCCTGCCCGAGCGTGTGCTAAGCACTATTCCTATCTGGTCGAACGACAGTTTGGTACTCCTGCCGTCCTGAAACGTCTTGCCGTCCTGCTGATTGACAATGCTCAGCGACGTTGACAACTGGTTGGAGCGGAACAGTCCGATGCCGGCAGGGTTGGTGCCCATGACAGAGATGTCTGCTCCGAGAGCCTCCATTGCTCCGCCCATTCCGACATAGCGTGCCGTGCCGTTGAGGTCTTCAGTGGCGATGGCCTCTGCGTCATAACTGTCGACAATGGCAGGAACCTCCTGTGCGAAAGCACTTGTTCCGAACAGCACCGAGAGTGCTAAGATATATAACTTCTTCATAGTTCAAATGTATTAAGTTCTGAAATCCCTGTTCACTTTATTATCTGCGTCCGCCAAAGGAGCGTCCACCGCCCATCGAGCGTCCGCCGGAGGAACTGCTGGAACTGCGGCTGCTATAAGAGCCTCCGCTGCTGCCAGTGCTTATCGATGACGAGCGAGGCGTGCTGTAACTGCGGTTGCCGCCCAGATTGCGCGTTCCCGACGTCGTGCCGGTTGTCGTGGCATTGCGCCCCTGTACACTGCTGCGGTATCCGCCGAGATTGGTGCCTCTCTGACTTGAGCCGTCAATGTTGCGGTGATGGCTCGCGCCTGTGCGGCTCCACGACCGGCCTGCGTGGGCATGTCCGTATCCGCCTCCTCCACCATATATATAATAAGGTGTAGACCAGTAGTGGCCATAATATCCGTATCGGCCGTAATACCACGGAGAGTAGTAGGGCGAATGCCATCCCCAATAGCCTCCATAGTTGTAGTACCAAGGGTCGTACCATGGATCATACCATGCATCGTACCACGGATAATACCATGACGAAACCCAACCGCTCCATGCGCTTGACCTGTAGCCATCTGAATATCCTCGCCAATAATCGCGCGATGGCGTATAGTCATCGAAGCGGCTCATACGCTGCGTATACTGATAGTCGGAGGCCGAGCCAATCACCGAATCGGGGTATACGCCTTTCTCAGGGGCGAAATCGATTATGTCATTGCCTATGCTATCGTTAGCAGAACCGACATTCCAGTTGCGCCGGTTGTATTCGTCGACGCTCCGCGAACTGCCGGCATAGTACGTATTAGCAGGCATGCCATAGGAGGCCTTCTGCTTTTCCACATTCTCCTTTGTAGGCACGAAGTAAAGGTCATCCTGGGCCATCAACTGCAATAGCGGCATTGCAGCAAACAACATTGAGAGTACAACTTTAGTCTTCATATCTCTGAAAAATTTAATGTTTCACGATGCAAATATATTTCTATTTCTGCCACAAAAATAGGGAAAAACCCTAAACATTTGTAGGTTTTCCCCTATTTTTTGTAATTTTGCACATAAATAATCTGCAGAATCCATGAGATACTATAGCGTAGAATTCCACATTCTTCCATACAGCCAGGACTGCTGCGACATTCTGGCCGCACTGGTTGCAGATGTCGGTTTTGAGTCGTTCAGCGACACAGAAAGCGGACTGACGGGCTACATCAGGCAAGACCTTTTCGACAGAAATGCCCTCGATGCCGTGATAAGCGATTTCCCGTTTCCCGGCACTGCCGTCACCTACGATGTAAGCGAAGCGGAGGATCGCGACTGGAATGCAGAGTGGGAGAAAGAAGGCTTTGAGCCGATAGTTATTGACGACGGACGCCTCGTAATACACGACGGGCGACACCTGCCCGACATGCCGCAAACGCAAATACAGATAGAGATTGACGCGCGCATGGCTTTTGGCACAGGCACCCATGCTACGACGCAGATGATGTGCCAGTTTCTGTTGGGCATGGCACTCAAGGGATGCGCAGTGCTTGATGCAGGATGCGGCACGGGCATACTGAGCATTGCCGCATTGCGTCTGGGCGCAGCCCGTGCACTGGCCTACGACATTGACGAGTGGAGCACCGACAACACTCGCCACAACGCCGTCATCAACGGTGTGGACCAGCAACTCACAGCACTTAATGGCGACAGTACACTGCTTGACGGCATTGACGAGAAGTACGACGTGATAACCGCCAACATCAATCGCAACATCCTGCTGGCCGACATGCCCCGTTTCTGCGCCGTACTCCGGCATGAGGGCTTCCTGCTGCTCAGCGGATTCTACGTTGACGATATTCCGATGATTGAGCAGCGCGCCAGCGAACTTGGCCTTTGCCTCACAGAACGGCTTGAGGACAGCGAATGGGTTGCCCTGAAATTCTGCAACATGGATTAAACTTGCTAACAGTCTGTATGTCAACGGGATATTACCATCAGCAGAAGTTCTCTCGGCATATGGCTTTCGCAGGTGCTTTGTTTTTTTTCGTCAGCACTGTTTTTATTTTTGTAAACACTGTTTTTATTTTTGTAAACACTGCTGTAGTTTTCACAAGACATTTTTTTTCATTCAGAACAAGTCCGTTTGTATACTCATACAGGACTTTCACAACGGCCCTGTGTACTCTGCTGTTTGCCTCAGCAGCGTTTGCCGGCAATGACGACAAGCAGCAGTTGCTCGACAAGGTGTGGCAGTATCGCAACACGCGTGCCACCGACACCACAGGCAATACACAGAACGTATACATGCGCAATCAGTTGTCGGTAGACCGCCGCAACTTCACGCTGTGGTTTGTGCCCCATCTCTATCCCATTGCACACGGAAGCAGACAGTACCTCAACGAAACTTACGGCAAGATTCGCTTCACCGACAGCCAGCATTTCGACTGGCACAGACAAGTTACCAGTGGCACGCTGCCGCGTTCGCACCGCGTAATGCGCACCGCACTGCAATATGTAACGCCAACGCCATACAACAATACGCTCTACGGCGACCAGTTGCTGTCGCCCTTCCATCGCAAAAACCGTCGTTTCTATCGCTACAACGTTACTCCTGCCAGCGAAAACTGGGCTTTACTCACCTTCAGGCCGCGCGCCAGCAACACACAACTGGTGCAGGGACGGGCATTGGTCGACACAAATACAGGACGGCTGCATTACATAACCTTCGACGGCGATTTCGACATGCTGGGCTTCAAGGTAAATGCCATTATGAACAGCGACGACACTGCGCTGATTCCACAGTTATGCCAGACAACTGCAAAATTCAATTTCCTGGGTAATCGCATTGCCACCGACATATACGCCGTCTACGACTGCGAAACTACCCTGCCCGACAGCATCAACGAGATACAGAGCGCAGAACTTATCGACAGTCTGCGGCCCACGCCGCTATCGCCAAATGACATCGCAATCTACGAACAAAAGGCCGCACGACATGCCGCAACAGATTCCATCACCGCCGACAGCACGCGCTTGTGGCGACTGAACCGTCTGAAGGACATCGCATGGAACGTCATCGGCGACAACCTGCTAAGCCCGTTGCAGGCAAAGAACGACGTGGCGAGCGTAAGGCTTTCGCCGCTGTTCAATCCGCTTTACATGAACTATAGTCCGAGCCGCGGCTTATCATACAGGCTTAACATCGGAGCGTGCTACAAATGGAGCGACCGCTGTTTCCTAACTTTCAATCCGCGCCTGGGCTACAACTTCAAGATAGAGCAACTCTACATCACTGCACCGCTACGCATGACATACAATCCGGAACGGCGCGGATTTGTCGACGTTATTGCCGCCAACGGCAACCGTATTGCCTCTACCTCCGTGGCTACAGAGGTGCGCAAGGAACTCGGTGCGCGCGCCGACAGCCTTACCGGCACCGACCTGTACTTCTTCAAGGACGCTTCGCTCTCAGTAGCCAACAACATTATGCTCAACGAGTGGATGCAACTGCGCTCCGGGGTTGTATACCATCACCGCACATCAATGCACAAGCGCACAATGCGCCTCGTGGGAAAGCCCACAGCATACAACAGTTTCGCTCCCGTGCTCAACGTAAGGCTTTCCCCATGGGGCGACGGTCCTATACTGAACATTGACTACGAGCGGAGCATCAAGGGAATACTTAAGTCGAGCCTCGAATACGAGCGATGGGAGATTGACGCATCATATAAGCACAGAATGCCATGTCTACGGGTTTTAAGCATGCGCCTTGGAACAGGTTTCTACACTAATAAGAAAACGAATTACTTTATCGACTTCTCTCACTTCTATCAGGAGAATATCCCGGGCGGCTGGAACGACGACTGGACAGGTCAGTTTCAACTCCTAAATCCTGGATGGTACAACGAATCAAACTACTACGCGCGCCTGAACACCACATACGAATCGCCACTGCTCTGGCTGTCGTGGCTGCCCGTCGCAGGACGATATGTAGAGACTGAGCGCCTATACCTCAGCGCACTGTCCATCGACAAGACACGCCCCTATGCCGAGGTGGGATATGGTTTCTCCAGCCGCTTCATATCTGTCGGCTTCTTCGCAAGTTTCCTTTCCACCCACCTGCAGGACTATGGCTGCAAACTAACATTAGAACTCTTCGACAAATGGTAAAGCATCAGAAGCCTCTCATTGTCTACAAGGCCAGCGCCGGTAGCGGCAAGACTTTTACCCTTGCCACCGAATACATAAAACTGCTTGTAAAGAATCCGCAGAGTTATCGCTCCATCCTTGCCGTTACCTTTACCAACAAGGCAACGGAAGAGATGAAGATGCGCATCATCAGCCAACTCTACGGCATTTGGCAACAACTGCCCGACTCCGACAACTACGCAAAAAAGGTCATGGAAGCAACTGGATTTGACTATACCACAATAAGCCAACGCGCAGGACAGGCGCTCCAGTTGCTACTCCATGACTATGACAACTTCCGCGTACAGACAATCGACGCTTTCTTTCAGAGCGTATTGCGCAATCTAGCGCGCGAACTGGAACTTACAGCCAACCTGCGCGTTGGAATAAACGGCGATCAGGCAGAAGAACTTGCCGTAGACCAAATGATCGACAGCCTGCAGCACACGGACAAAATGCTGCAATGGCTTGTCAGATACATTCTCGAAAATATTTCCGAATCGCAGACATGGAGCAATAGCGACGACAAGCGCAACGGTTTTCTGCGAAGCATCAAGAACTTCGGCAAGAAAATCTATGACGACCATTACAAAGAGCACCGCGAACAACTGAACAAGAAACTTCGCGAGGAAGGTTTCTTTGAGCGCTATTCACAACAACTGTTGCAGATGCGCGCAATGGCCA
This sequence comes from uncultured Prevotella sp., assembly GCA_937877595.1. Classification (GTDB taxonomy): domain Bacteria; phylum Bacteroidota; class Bacteroidia; order Bacteroidales; family Bacteroidaceae; genus Prevotella. Next base: position 3,258 of record CALFIY010000108.1, on the reverse strand, counting down.
AGGAGCGCATGAAAAATATTGGTACTGAATACTTCGACACACTGGCGGAAGAGTTTCTTGACGTTAGCGACATCAAGGGAGGGCAGCGCGGAGTGAGCAGTTTCTTCCGAAAACTCACCAAAGGCGTTTTCGACGCCTCAATCGTCAATACCACGACGCTCAAAGCACTCGAAGACGCCAGTCAATGGTGCACCCAGAAGCATCCTCAGCGTCAGGCAATCATGGCACTGGCCGACAGCGTTCTCATGCCACTGCTCCACAAGGCTATAGACGAGCGCGAACGCCAATGGCGCATCTTTCAGTCGGCACAACTCACACTTACAAACCTCAACAACCTGCGTCTGCTTGACAGTATAGAACGCCAGGTGGTATGCATCAACGACGAAGCAAATATCTTCTTGCTTGGCAACACTCAGCATCTGCTGCATCAACTGATGCACGAAACTGATTCGCCATTTGTCTTTGAGAAAATCGGTGCACAGTTACGTCACGTGATGATTGACGAATTCCAGGACACGAGTACAATACAATGGCAGAACTTCCGCGTTCTGATGAACGAATGTATGAGTCACCGCGACGCCGAAAACCTTATCGTCGGCGACGTGAAGCAGAGCATTTACCGCTGGCGCTCGGGCGACTGGCAACTATTGAATTCCATCAACGACCAGTTTCCACAGGAGATGATGGATGTGCTGCCTCTGCAGACAAACTATCGTTCCGACAGGCGCATCATCGAATTCAACAACGCTTTCTTCTCGCTGGCAGTAAAGGCAGAAAAGACTACGTTTGACGACGACTATCCCGAAGGTGCCACGGCTCTGCAGAAAGCCTATAGTGATGTCTGCCAGCAAGTGAGCGACAGCCGCGACAAACCAAGCGGCTATGTAGAGGTGAGACTGCTTCCGCGAAAAGACTACGAAGAGGCCATGCTCTGCGAGATAACACAGACCATAGAGCGCCTTGAGCAGCAAGGTATCGGCTACGACAAAATGGCAATACTGGTTCGCAAGAACAGCACAATCACTCTGATTGCCAATTATCTCGCCGCCCATCGCCCAGACATACCTTTAGTGAGCGACGAAGCCTATCGCCTGGATGCCTCGGCAGCCGTAGTAATCATGGTATCAGCACTACATCTGCTCACCCACCCCAGCGATGTACTGGCAAAAGCGTATCTTGTGAAAAGATGGCAGCGTGACGTTATGCAGAACAGCAGTTCCGATGACGAACTGCTGCTGCGAACCATCGATCCAGACTCTCTACTGCCAGAAGCGTACACGGCGCACACAGAAGAACTGCTGCGGCTACCGCTCTACGAACTGGCAGAAAAACTGTACAGCGCTTTTGAACTGCATCGCATCAACAATCAGACGGCATACGTGTGTGCTTTCTACGACCATCTCACCAAGTTTGTACAAGAAAACAGCACTGACATCGATGCCTTCGTTGAACTGTGGGAACAGGACCTCTGCAAGAAAACCATACATGGCGAGCGCACCGGCGGCATAACCATTCTGACAATCCACAAAAGCAAAGGACTGGAGTATGACCACGTGATAGCACCTTTCTGCGACTGGGCACTAAACCGCGGTGACACAGTATGGTGCGTACCACGTGAGGAACCGTTCAGCCAGTTGCCCGTGACGCCGATAGAATACAGTCCCAAGATGGAGGGAACGATTTTCGAGAACGACTACCAGCGCGAGCGGCTGCAACTTACCGTCGACAATCTCAACCTGCTATACGTAATGCTGACGCGCGCATGCAGGAGCCTCTTCATTATAGGGAAGCGTAAATCAAAAGGACGGCGCTCCATGATTATCGAGCAACTGCTGCCCGACATTCAGCCAATGCTGGAAGGCAGCAGTCTGGACATTCCCGACAACGAGGACGAGCCGATAACTTTCGGCTACGGCTCACTGGAGGCGCCTGCCGCAGAGGAACAGAAGACGACCGACAATGTATTCCTGCAACATGCCGCTCCGCTACCTATAACCATGGAGAAACTGCAGAGCCACGTAGCCTTCCGCCAAAGCAACAAAAGCAAGGAATTCCTGCTCGATGCTGCCGGCGATGACTCTGCCGACGGCGGACAGGACTACATACAGATTGGAAGCGTGCTGCACAACGTTTTTTCAACCATCCGGACTACAGCCGACATAGATGCTGCCACTCAGCAACTGGAATGTGACGGCGTGTTGCCGACAAACGGTGTCGACAGCAAGCGACTGATAGAACTCATACGTCATCGGCTTGAAGACAAACGTGTGGCAGAATGGTTCTCCGGGCGATGGAATCTGTTCAACGAGTGTACCATCCTCGCCACCGATGCCGACGGCAAGCCCTACGAGCGACGGCCAGACCGCGTAATGACTGACGGCAAGCGCACCATAGTTGTGGACTTTAAGTTTGGCTCGCCACGCGAGGAGCACAAGCAGCAGGTGAAAGAATACATCTCGCTCCTGAGCACCATGGGGCACGCCAATGTCGAGGGTTATCTCTGGTATGTATACAGCAACAAAATCATCAGCGTAGAACCATGAAGACTTTTCTTGAATATGTGGCCGAAGATATTCTCGGCAAGCACGGTCACGACCTGTCGCGTACGGCAATAGTTTTTCCAAACAAGCGCGCTGCCCTGTTTCTTAACGACTATCTTGCCATTGCTGCCAAGCGTCCGATATGGAGCCCTGCCTATATCACGATAAGCGACCTCTTCCGCCATCACTCCACACTGACTGTTGCTGACCCGATAAAATCCATTTGCGAACTGCACAAATCGTTTACAGGCATCACGGGCATCGACGAATCGCTCGACCGCTTCTACGGATGGGGCCAAATGCTGCTTGCCGACTTTGACGACATCGACAAGCACATGGCCGATGCCGACCACGTGTTTGCCAACGTTCGCGACCTGCACGAACTGGACAGCGTAGACTATCTCACGGAAGAACAGCGAGCCATCGTCAAGCAGTTCTTCAGCAATTTCTCCGACCAGCACGACAGCATGCTCCGCGAAAGATTTATCAGGCTTTGGAGCCACCTGGCCGATATCTACCACGACTTCAACAACAGGCTTGAGCAGCAGGGGCTTGCCTATGAAGGAGCACTCTACAGACGCGTAGTAAGCGATGACAATGTGGATTTTATCTACGACAGATACATCTTTGTAGGATTCAATCTGCTACAGGAAGTAGAGCAGCATCTGTTCCGCCGACTGCACCGCGAGGGGCGTGCCCTGTTCTACTGGGACTTCGA
>CALFIY010000107.1 GCA_937877595.1 uncultured Prevotella sp. | reverse complement strand
GACGGGACGGTGTATCATATACCTACCCGCAGTGCCTACCTCTGCAATGTCTTTGTTTACAGGTTTGAATTTCTCAGGTTCAAAAGGACAAAGTCAAAGCGTTAGCAAACACTTCTCAATATGTAGTTGCTCCCTCCAAATGCCACTCCGTCCTTTCTAAAAGGATTCGGCATGGCGCGAGTTTGCAGGTGCAAAATTACTCAAAATAATTTGTTTGTCCACCGCTTTATATAAAAAAGTGCAAAAAATTATGTGATTTTAGCAGAAAAGTATTCGTAGTGGCTACAGACAGGGAGAATTTTCGTAACTTCGCCACCGATATGTATAAGTTAAGCGATTTCCTGACATCAGTTCTCGGCATATCGCACGATGACGTGGCTTCCGACGAGTTGTTTTGCTCAGAAAGCGACACACGCCTGACGTTTCTCACCAACCAGATGCAGGAGACGCTGGCAGGCTACTCCTATACACTGGTGCATGACGGGTGGCTGCAACTGCTTTACAATGATCGTATGCTGGTGCTCAAACAGGGTGACCTGCTGATCTACTCCCCCGGCGTGCAAGTCAGGATCATCAACGGCTCGATGAACTATCACTCTGTCTGATAATCGACGAGCAGGCTGCACTTGAGATTCTCGGCTTGCGCAACGTTATTCACACAGCCTATCAGCCGATAGCAGAACTCGGCCGCCCCATCATACATCTCGACGAACAGCAAGCAATACACTTCTGGCAACACCTGCATGAGATAATACGCTATCAGCGCACGCATCACCGCTATCTGCATGAGGTTCTGCGCACGCTGTTCACTCAGTTTATCCTGAATCTTATGGATGCCATGGCAGAGAACATCGGTTCGGGACAAGTCAGCGAGCGTACCACGGAACAGTTCATTGCCTTTATGCGCCTGCTTAATGCGCACTTCATAGAGCATCACGATATTGGTTTCTACGCCGAGTGTCTATGTTTCTCGGACCAAAGCAGTTTCGGGCGTTTCTTCACTCGCATGAAAGGCATGACGCCAAAACGATATAGAATGGAGAAATAACCCGAGACGGAATGGCATATACATACCTTTATTTTATTTCTTTCAGTTCGCCCAGATACTGCTTCTCGTGGGCTATCGGGTTGCTATACTCTTGAAAGTCTTCGCCGTATATCGTCTGCCCTTGCACAGCATCGGGCAGAAAGCGTGCATACCAGTTGTTAAGGTCGCCGGCATGGAAGATGCGCTTGCCCTCCGTCTCCACTATCCACGACACTCCGCTGTCCGTACTGCCCGCCGCCCACACAGCGACTGTCCCATCTGTCCAAGAGCCTCCCTTGGCCAGCCAGACATCGGCCTCGTCTCTGCTGGCTCGTCATCAAGCACCTGACAGGCCATTAACCATGACTCCGAAATGCTGCATCACATCCTCCTGCACTTTCGGAATCTGCAAAAACGCTATTAAAAAAAGCCACGGCTGTTTTAATTTTTGCCACAGCTGTTTTTAAAAATGCCACAGCTGTTTTTAAAAACGCCACAGCTGTTTTTAAAAAAATAAACACTGCTTTAAATTTTACTGCGGCAGTATTTATGTGAAAAAAGGAGACAGACAAACCTGGTGTTGGTTGAAAAAAAAGGGGATTTCGCTGATTTTTTTTGTGTCATTCCCCTGTTTTTGCTACATTTGCAACGTACAATCAATATTAAAAAGCAACACCACAAATATGAAAAAGTTACTATTTTCTCTCATATTCATGGCAGGCACACTGGCAGCACAAGCCGACGACTATGCCTACCTGACTTTTGAGACTACCGACGGCACGAGAACATCAGTGGCCGTGTCATCGCTGACGCTCAGCATATCAGGGACGACGCTGACGGCAGGCAACCAGTCGTTTACCCTTTCTAACCTGAGCAAAATGTACTTCTCGACATCTGACGAGACAACAGGGATAAGTGATGAAATAAGAATGAGGAGTGAAGAAATTGTCACCGACGTATACGACCTGAATGGACGCAAGGTTAACAAAGATAATCTTAAGGAAGGCGTGTATGTGATAAAGGGTACGGACGGAACATATAAAATTGCCGTGAAATGAAAAAATGTATTATCATATTGGCTGCCCTGTTGACAGGTGCCATGCAGAGCCTTGCCATCGATGACAATACCGTGACAGTAGTCTACTCCGGCACAACGGCCACCGTTACCGTTGCCGACAATATCGCCAGTTACGTCACCGTAAGCAGCGGTACGTCATCAGACGTGGTACTTGTGCAGAATACGAATTTCGCCGGTGTCAACGCTACGGACACCAACACAAGCGGCGAGATAACCTACATCCTCAGCGGCTCTTCGGAGAAGGGCTCGTTTTTGCTGACAGGTTCGTACAAGTGCACCATATCGCTTGCAGGCCTTTCGCTGACAAACACCAGCGGGCCTGCCATGACGCTACTGAACGGCAAGCGAATAAAGGTGAGTGCAAAGAGAGAGACCACCAACACGCTGACAGGTACTGGCACTGCAACATATAATGGCGCCTTCTACTGCAAGGGCCACGTCGAGTTTCAGGGCAACGGCGTGCTGAACATCGCCGGCAATGGCTATCATGCCGTCAAAGTAAAGGAATATGTGCAGGTGAAGAACCTAACACTGAACATCACCAGCGCTACCAAGGACGGCATAAACTGCCAGGAGTTCTTCTGGATGAAGAGTGGAACAGTAACCATGAGCAGTATTGGCAGTGACGGCATAGAGGTAGCGCTGAATGGCACCGTCTCGACGGGTGAGATTGCAGCAACCGCGACTGTAGATGCCCACGAGGATGAAGACAGCGGAAACTTCTATCAGGACGGTGGCACACTGACCATAAGTCTGGCAAGTGGCAACACCACAGGTGCACTGATACAGGCTACAGGAACGGAAAGCCACAACGGCGGTACCTACAATGGCACCAGTTATGACACTGCCATAAAGAGTGCCAAGAACGGCATCGATGGCTCTGCACCGGAAGTTTATGATTTAAATGGCCGCAGAATTAAGAGCGGCGCCAAGGGCTTGCACATCATAAAGCAAGGCAACACAACGACAAAAACCATTACAAAATGAAAAAGATATTTGCAGTCGTAACAACGCTGATGCTGACAGTGGCAGCATCAGCGCAGACACTGAATGTCACCACGGACAACGTCACCTATCAGTTCCCCGCAGCACAAGCAGGCGAGATGACCTATAATGACGGCACGACACTTACCATTCTGGGTAAGGTATTCACGCTGGCCGACATAAGCAATATGACTGTTGACAACAGCGAGGTTACCGACAATCTTGTGAGCATTGCATACAACGGCACATCTGCCACGGTAAAGATAGCCGGCAATGTAGCCCAATACGTTACAGCCTCGGTAAGCGGTGCCCATGTCACCATAGCACAGACAAACACGGAAGCCGTTAACAACGATGAGATAACATATCAACTCAGCGGAACGAGCACCGACGGCTCGCTTACGCTGGGCGGCTCATACAAGTGCACCGTATCGCTGGCTGGTGTGACATTGACAAACCCCAGTGGAGCAGCGATAAACATCACCAACTCGAAGCGCATTCAACTCAGTGCAAAGAAGGACACTGAGAACACGCTGACCGACGGCAGCGGTTCGCAAAAGGCATGTATATACTCGAAGGGGCAACTGCAACTGCAGGGTAACGGCACACTGAACGTTGCGGGCAAACTGAAGCACGCCATCAAGAGTGCTTCATACATCTCCATCAAAAATCTCACGCTGAACATCATGTCGGCAGTGAGCGACGGCATCAACTGCGAGGAATACCTGCAGATGAAGAGCGGCAACGTGACAATAAAGGGCGTGGGCGACGATGCCATTCAGTGCGACCTTGGCGGACTGACCTCTACGGGCGAACTCGCCAACCATGAGGACGAAGACTCTGGCAACATCTACATAGAGGGCGGCACGCTGAACGCGACAGCAGACGCGACAGCAGCAAAATGCATCAAGAGTGCAGGAAGCATAACTGTCAGCGACGGAACGATACAACTCTATGCCAACGGAGCCATCGACCTTACCAACCTTGCCGACATCTCGTATACCGCAGGTCTCAAAGCCGACAGCAATATCACGCTTAACGGCGGCAGCATAACAGCAAACGTCACAGGAGGAGCCGGACGCGCTGCCGTTGCCGGCGGCACATTCACCATGACCGACGGCACGCTGACCATCGTCAGCAGCGGCGCCACAAGCAACAGCGGCAGTTCGGCAAGCACGAAATATCTCTGTACTGCCAAGGGTATCAAAGCCGGTGAGGTGATTATCAGCGGCGGCACTATCAACATCACCACGAGCGGTGCTGCCAGCAAGGGCATCAAAGCCGACAGCGACGACGGCAGCGGAAACATCACGATTTCCGGCGGCACAATAAATGTCAAGACCACAGGAGCAGGCGCCATAGACTATTCGGAGAGCGACGGCAAGGGCTGCTCCGGCATCAATGCCGATGGCGATATGACCATTAACGGAGGCACCTTCACCCTCACCAATACGGGAACAGGCGGCAAAGGTATCAAAGTGAACGGCATACTGACCATCAACGACGGCACCATCAACGCCACCTCTACTGGTTCCAACTTCACATCGGGCAACTACTCCGCATCGGCCAAGGCCATAAAGGCCGGTGTGCGCACTGAGGTATCGTCGATAGCAGCCTTCGGTCCTGGAGGCGGCGGCCCTGGCGGTGGCGGTCCCGGTGGCGGCGGCAATAACAAGACGTACACCTACTCTGGCGGCATCGTTATCACCGGCGGAACGGTAATAGCAAGTGCGAGCAGCCATGAGGCTATTGAGTCGAAGAGCACTATCGACATCTCGGGCGGATATGTATACGCCTACTCCGGCGACGACGCCATAAATGCAGCAAGCGACTTCACCATCAGCGGCGGCTACGTCATGGGAAACAGCAGCGGCAACGACGGTCTGGACGCCAACGGCAACTTCTACATCAAGGGAGGCAACGTTTTTGCTGTGGCCACGACAAGTCCTGAAGTTGGCATCGATGCCAATACAGAGGGCGGATATAAATTATACATCACTGGCGGCAATGTCATAGCAATAGGCGGACTGGAGTCGGGCAGCAGTCTCAGTGGAGTGACCTCTAAGACAGCCTCCGTCACAAAAGGCAACTGGTACTCCTTTGCAAGCGGCGGCACAAGGCAATTCTACTTCAAAGTGCCATCCAACAGCAAGCAGGCAACAAGCACCACCATTGTATCGACCAGCACACCGTCGGTCACATCGGCTTCAAATATCACGAGCAACATCTGGAACGGATTTGGTTGCACAAACTAACCGGACAATCCATCAGAAAACGCGTATTTCCACATGACTGACATGCTCTCCACGTTTGCCCCCATCTCGCTGGAACAAATGAGCGGTGTGAAACTGATGAACCGCACCGACACAAAATTTGTTACCAACATGGACAAACTGCGCCAACTACTACTGTTGGCGCAGCAGGACTATTTCATACAGGAGATAGACGGCAAGCGCAACCTGGAGTACGACACCACATACTTCGACACGTTCGACTATGACATGTACAACCAGCACCAATGGGGGCACACCAACCGCCAGAAGATACGCTTCCGCACCTATTGCATTTCCGACCTCTGTTTCATGGAAGTGAAAACCAAGAACAACCACGGACGCACAAAGAAGAAGCGCATAGAGGTGACCGATATGGACCTGGGCGACGAAGCGAAACGGCTCTTTCTCGACAAGCACCTGCGATACAGCGTAGACACACTACAGCCATCACTGAACAACCATTTCAGTCGCATCACGCTTGTCAACAAAGGAAAGACCGAACGCCTTACCATCGACTCGGCACTTCGCTTCCACAACATGCAGAATGGCACCGACATAGACATGGGCAACCTGGTCATCATCGAACTGAAACGCGACGGACTGGTGTTCTCGCCCGTTCTCGAAATGCTACGCCAACTGCGCATACAGCCCCACGGCTTTTCCAAATACTGCATGGGCTCGGCTCTTACAGGACAAGACCATCTGCCAGTAAACCGCTTCAAACGAAAACTGATAGAAGTGGGGAAAATGGTGAATGGATAAGATTGGCGAGACAACGAAATGACGAAATACCGTTATAACGTTATAACGTAATAACGAAAAAAAAAACAAAAGAAACACCATATGGAAGAATTTTTCTCGGCCGGATTTGTCGGCATAATGCTCAGATTTGCCATCTGTTTGGCAGTCAACTGGATTATCGTACATTTCCTGTATTTCAGAAAGAGCACACGACGCGATTTCTATTTCACTTTCATCATCATCTCCGTAGCCATTTTCTTTCTTGTCTATCTGATGATGGGCATGGATCGCGGAAAGGCGACAATGGGTGTCGGCCTCGGCCTCTTCGGAATATTCTCTATCATGCGCTATCGCACCGACACTATGCCTGTACGCGAGATGACATACCTCTTCGTGGTGGTGTGCCTCTCTGTAGTCCATGCCATGGCTGACATGGTGGGAGTAGATGCCAACGGAAAGGTGATCGGCACCCCGACTGCCGAACTGATTGTGATCGACATTATAGTGATGGCCGCCATCATTGTTTTTGAATATTTCCTGAAAGTAGAGACTACAAAACTGATACAATACGACCGTATTGAACTGGTGAAGCCAGACCGCCGCCAAGAACTTATTGCCGACCTGGAAGAGCGCCTTGGTATAAAAGTGCTTGACGTAAAAGTAGGAGCAATAGACTTCCTGCGTGACATGGCTGTGCTGCGCATCACCTATGACGGGAAAAGCGCTGGCGAGATAGAGAACAAGATAAAACTTAAAAATTCTGATTATGCAAACGTATAGAGTTCTGCTCTTAGCACTGCTTGCAACTGCCTGCATGCCCATCCTCGCTCAAAGCGAAGGTGGGCTTATTGTCGGTGTGGAGGTTGAGAAGAAGATAGACAAGAAATGGAGCATCGGCCTGCTGGAAGTCGACATGCGCTCTCGCAATAACTTCAAGACCATGGATCGCTTCAGCGGTGGTGTCAGCACCTCATACAAATTCAACAAATGGCTGAAGGCTGATGCAGGATACAAACTGCTCGTTTGTAATAACCGTGAGAAAATCAGTTATAAGACATCCGGCAACTACAATCACTGGCGCCCAAGTTACTGGGGGAGCAAGCACCGGTTATACGCCTCACTGACAGGCTCATACAAATTTACCAACAAGTTCAGACTGTCACTCCGCGAGCGCTGGCAGTACACCTATCGCCCAGAGGAGACCATAGAGCGCTGGGATTTTGACGAGGCGCAGTGGGAAGACAAGATACGCGCTGGCAAGGGAAAGAACCAGTTGCGCTCACGTATAGAGTTGTCGTACGATAAGAAACGCGCATTGCTCACACCGTACGTCAGTGCAGAACTTTACAACTCATGGGCCATTGAAAAGGTGAGATATACAGCAGGTACTGACATCCGGTTGTCGAAGCAGCACTCCTGCGGCGTGTTCTATCGGTTCCAAGACACGCGCAATACTGACGAGAGCGACTACGACCCTGACATGCACTACATCGGAATTGAGTATAAGTTTAAGTTCTAACAGGAATTAAAGTTATGAGGAAATTACTATTTTATGTGGCTGCGGCTCTATGCATGACGGCATGTCAGAACGACGACACAGACATGAGCGATTACACTACGCCAAAAGCCATATACATCGACTATAACGGCACGACTGCCACGGTGACAGGCGACACACAGGGCATTGTCAGCGTCTCGGGTGCACACGTCACGGTGAACTCGCAAACGGCCGACTCACTGCTACTCGTGCTGAGCGGCAGCACGAGCAACGGCTCGCTGCTTGTCTTCCGCAATGAGGCACGACGCTATGCCATCATGCTGAACAACGTGAAAATAACCAATCCAAGCGGTCCTGCAATAAACAACCAGTGCGGCAAGGCGCTGTATGTCAAAATTCCTGCCGGAACATCCAACAGCCTGGCCGACGGAGCAGAATACACAGAGCGCACATATCAGCAAAAAGGCACGCTCTTCAGCGAGGGACAGATATATTTCAGCGGCTCGGGCAAGTTAAGCATCAATGCAAACTGCAAGAATGCTATTGCATCCGACGACTATGTCTGCATCGCGGACAATGTGGTCATCAATACTGCCACAGCATCGACAGGCTCAAATGGCATCAAGGTGAACGACGGACTGTACATTCAGGGCGGAACTGTGACAATCGACGTGCTCTCCGATGCCGGCCGTGGCATAAAGTGCGACTCCGCAATATACATCACTGGTGGCAACACGACCATTAGCACCAGCGGCGACTGTGTATTCGACACTGAAGAGAACGACTTTAGTTCGGCAGCATGCATCAAGTGCGACTACGACTTCAACATGACCGGCGGCACACTGACCTTGCAAAGTAGCGGAGACGGCGGCAAGGGAATAAACTGCAGCGGCAACGTCAATATCTGCGGAGGTTCTTTCGCGGCCGTTACCACCGGTTCAAACATCAACGCAAAGCCCAAGGCTGTGAAAGGAAGCGGCATCACCGTCAGCGGTGGCTCATTCTACGCAAAGGTCAACAAGAGTTGGGCATGCGACAACGGTACCGACAGCGACATACCGGCCGACCGAATTACCGTGAGCGGCACTCCCGCCACGTCTTCGATTGAGAAGAAACTGGTGAACATCGTATTTTGAAACAACACGGAAAGAAGGAAAAATGACACGTTTTATTCTGTTCATAATGTTGGCTCTGGCACCAGCCATGATGGCCGATGCCCAAGACGCAAAGCAACTCTACAAACAGGGCAAGGAACTCTACGATGCCAAGAACTATAAACAGGCCCTACCCCTGCTGCGAAAGTCTGCTGAAAAAGGATACAAAAAAGCACAGTACAGGTTAGGACGTTGCTATGAAAAAGGACACGGCATAGAGAAAAACGAAACTGTTGCCGCTCAATGGTATATGAAATCGGCCAAGCAGGATTATGGCAAGGCTATGTACAGACTGGGCATGTTTTACAAAGAGGGAAAGGGCGTAACAAAGAATCGCCAGACAGCAGTCTCATGGTTTCAAAAGGCCGCAAAGCAAGACAATGCCAATGGGCAGTATCAGTTAGGTAAGGCATACCTGAAAGGCAAAGGCGTAACTGCCGACGAAAACAAGGCACGCGTCTTGCTAAAAAAAGCAGTCAACAATCCAAAAGACGGCGCTGAAGTATTAAAGAAAATCAGGGAAGACGCTGCAGCAGGTGATGAAGACGCCAAGCGCATGCTGGTTCTTATAGGAAAAACCAAGGCTTAAGCCTGTCTGACACAGAAAATTCCTCTGCCTGAAACTATCCTTTTTTTACCTATCACCCCCTAAGAGGGCCGACGTACGCACACGGCTCAGCGTTTCGGGAGTCATCTGCAGATAACTGGCAATATAGACCAACGGAGCGCGGAGCACGAGTTGGGGTGCACGCTTTACGAGTTTGGCATAACGGTCCTGAGCCGACTCGAAGCGCAGCATATCGGCCTGCTTTTGCGACAGGATAAGCGACTCTTCCAAAATCTTACGATACAACATCTGAATATTCACGTTCTTTATGGCCTGCTGCTCCAACGATGCCTTGGGAATGGCATAAAGTATCGTTGGTTCAAGAGCCATCATCTGAAGATGGGTAGGCTCTTCGTGGAAAAGACTCTCAATGCACATGCAAATCGTGTTCTCCGTAGCCATATACTCTGTCAGTTCCTTTCCATTCTTGGTATAGAACTGGCGCACAAGTCCACGCACCACCCAATAAATGTTACGACACACATCACCTTCCTTGAGTATCATCTCTCCCTTCTGATATTTCAAAGGTACAAGGATTCCTTCAAGCACGTCAAGTTCGTCGTGAGTCATAGTGCTATAGCGCCTTGCCAATTCGCGCGCCACATCACGTGGGGTAATTCCAATCGTATTCATAGTAGTCAGATAGTTTGTGTTGGTGTTGTATTATATCGTTTAGTCTAATTTCAGCACAGCAAGGAAAGCCTTCTGAGGCACTTCCACATTGCCTATCTGCTTCATGCGCTTCTTGCCGCGCTTCTGCTTTTCCAGCAACTTGCGCTTGCGGCTCACATCACCGCCATAGCACTTGGCTGTAACGTCTTTGCGTACTTGCTTGACGGTCTCACGGGCGATGATCTTTGCACCTATCGCTGCCTGGATGGCTATGTCAAACTGCTGGCGAGGGATAAGTTCCTTGAGTTTCTCGCACATCCTGCGCCCGAAGGTGACAGCATTGTCCTGATGTGTCAGCGTAGAGAGAGCATCAACCGACTCTCCGTTAAGAAGAATGTCAAGTTTTGCCAACTTTGAGGGGCGGAAGCAGTCTATGTGGTAGTCGAACGACGCATAGCCCTTGGAAATGCTCTTGAGTTTGTCGTAGAAGTCGATTACTATCTCGCCGAGCGGAAGCATAAAGCGCAGTTCTACCCTATTGCCCGACACATACTGCTGGTCTATCAGTTCGCCACGCTTGTCGAGACAGAGTGTCATAATCGGACCAATGAAATCAGAGGCAGTGATAATGGATGCACGGATATACGGTTCCTCGATATGATCGATCATCGTCTGGTCAGGCAGACCTGAAGGATTGTGTACTTCCTTCACCTCGCCCTGTTTGGTATAGCACATATACGACACATTGGGTACTGTCGTGATGACATCCATATCAAACTCTCGGTCAAGACGCTCCTGTATAATCTCCATGTGGAGCAAACCCAGAAAGCCACAACGGAAGCCGAAGCCGAGAGCCACAGAGGACTCTGGTGTGAATGTAAGAGAAGCATCGTTCAACTGAAGTTTCTCCAGAGATGCTCTCAGGTTCTCATAATCAGTGGGATCAATGGGATAGACACCTGCAAACACCATCGGCTTCACCTCTTGGAAACCCTCGATAGCCTTATTGCAGGGGTTCGCCACACTCGTGATGGTATCACCCACCTTCACCTCCTTGGAGTTCTTGATACCACTGATGATATAGCCTACATCACCAGTGCGGAGCTCAGGGCGTGGCACCATATCCATCTTCAGTACTGTGAAGTGGGCTTTGGAATCCTCCGGCTCCACCACCGTAGTTAGTACCACTAGCATTTGTAACAGTACCACCATAACCAAATCCACCTACGTTAGATGTAGACCACATCGTACCAGAGCCATTTCTAACAATAGTACCACCAGTTGTTTGTGTACCACCTGTAGCAGGAGTATTAGCAGAACCTCCACTTACACGATTAGCTCCACTTCCACCAACTAAGGCACCACCATAACCACCTTGAGCACCACCAGACCATGTTATAGCACCACCACCGGCACCAGCAACCATGATACGGCTTCTTAATGAAGTAACTTCATTCCAAACGCTCTTAGTTTCGCTAGCCTTAATTAAACGGATATCAGTAGCTCCACCACCACCGAAGCCATCGCTTCTTATGGCGTTACCACCACCGTTCCAACCACCGGCCATACCATCAGTTCTATTACCTACGTAAACATATAAAGTTTTACCAGCAGGTAAATAAATCTTACCAGAAGTATATGCTCCATTACCACCGTTATTAGAACCCTTGGCACCCCATAGTTCTACTTGATATACACCAGTTGTTGAAGCAATAAATGTTTGATATTGTCCAGTATAACCAAATATATTTGAATTTCCTGAATTCTTATTATAAGTAATTGCATATGTAGTTGGTTTAGTATCAGGATCATTTTCATCGACATATTCATCAGGTAAAGTTACAGTAACATAGATAGTTCCTTCATCATCTTTAATATAATATACTTTATTACCATCTATTTTATTTTTAGGATTATCTGTTGTAATTGTAACAATTGCATTTTCATCATATTTTATCCAACCAAGTTCAACATCAATAATTCCATATGATATATCCATATCATAATCATATATTAATGAATGATATCTTGGATCAAATAATTCTTTTGAACCATCAATATTTAAATCAATTAATTTAGTAGAATGTTTACCTTCTTCTAAAACATTTCTATGAG
>CALFIY010000106.1 GCA_937877595.1 uncultured Prevotella sp. | reverse complement strand
CTGGAGGGGTCCATGAGCGAAACCTACCCCTCCGTCAGCCGGGATGAGGAGGGCCTTCGGCGGCTTGTGAGGCAGTTCTCCTTTCCCGGCGGTATCCAGAGCCATGCCGCCCCGGAGCTGACGGAAAAGAGCTGGTATGCCCTGGCGCTCTCCTTTGTTCCCATGTATGCCGTGGGCTTTCCGGTTTTCTGCGCCCTGCTGCCCAGGGCCCCGGCCCGGGGGCTGCTGCCGGAGAAAGGGAAGCTGCCCCTCTCCTTTTTCGTGCTGCTGCTCATGTGCGTTGGCTGCCTCTATCCCGGCAACCTCATCGGCCAGGGGGTGGAGCCCCAGGAGGCGGTCCGGCAGATCGGCGCCGTGGTGGAGGGCTACTTCGCCGTGGACTCCGCCCGGGAGCTGGCAAAGCAGGCCGGGGCCGCGGTCTGTCTCCACAAGGGGGAAATAGACCCGCGCTACCCGTCCAGGCAGAAAGTGCCGCACGCGCTCATAGACGCGGAACTCACGCTCAGAATCGGGGGCTGAAACGCCCGCCCTCAGTTTAACCTTGACACAAAGATTTTCGTCGTGAGGGTGCAGCCAGCACTCCCGCGACCCGCCATGTCCTATGAGTTTTTGTAGACGCAGCATATGCCCCAGCCCCCTGTCACTATGTAGGAGCACATCAGTGCTATGAGCCACGGGAGCCTCGACGCCAGGTGGCTGAATACGCTCCTGTCCAGATACTCCTCGTCGGAGCAAGCCTTGGTGGCTCCGTTCAGAGTGTAGGCACCCAGGCCCTTGCAGTTGCCCAGCTCCATATCCACGATCCCGGCGCTGAGCAGGCCCTTGACGATGCTGACGGTCAGCTCGGCGTTGAAGCCGTGGCCCACCACATTACCGCCGTCCCGAAGAGTGTTATCAAAGAGATTCATAATTATTTCCACCTTTCAAAACAACTCCTGTAATTTTCATTGAAAACAAAAAAATTCCTGCAACTCTCCGCGTGGAAAGTTACAGGAATAGAATGCTTCGGAAAAGCGGTCTACTGCTTCTTCAGCGTCAGTCCGGCCTGCATGCCGTTGACGTTCTTCATCAGCGAAGTGATGGTCTTAAGATTGGAGTTGGTAGACTTTGCACCGAATGTCTTGAAAAGAGTGAGCAGTTTCGTGGCGTCGGTGACAAACTGCATGTTGTTGCCGTCGAGTTGGGTGGTGACTGATACTGTCTTTATGCCGCCCACGGTGAGCAGGAGTTTCGAGTCCTGCACTTTCCACGTGCCCGACGTGGTTTTTGTGCCGAGAGTCTCGGTGAATGTGCCGTCTTCCTTGAATGTCATGCTGAACGTGCCGGGCTTGATGCCGTAGCGCGTCAGGTAACTCTGAAGTTGGGTCTCCATCTTGTTGGCTGCAGCCTTGGCAACGGTCTGAGTGAGGATGTTGCTCGACTGAAGCACGATGGCAGGCTCGCTGTAGTTCCATGTGCCTACTATCTTTTGCGCCGTGGCCTGCTTGCTGCTCGAGAAGATGCTGGTCAAAGTGGAAATGAGGCTGCCTGTCTGCGAACTGCCCGACGACGTGCTGTTGCCAAGCACACCACCCAAAATGCTGCCTATATCCTGTGCATTTGCTGCCGATGAAGCGATGAGCATGAGGCTCAACGCAATAGTCTTCATTGTCTTTCTCATTGTCGTATCGTTTTTGTGAAAAAAAATTCTTAATTGTCTATCACTTCTTCTTTTCGTCATCGGTCGTGTTGCCGCTTTCTTTCTTGGCGAGCATAACAACGCGATAGACAAAATCGGTAATCCACTGCTGCGAGAAGCCGAGTTTCTGATTGTACTGGCGAACGGCAACAACGGTCTTCATAACCGCCGGATCGCTATAGTCATTCTTATTGAAAATGTCGCTCACCGTCTTTTCTGTCATAGTGCGTATGGCACTCTTGAAAATGCTCGGGATGCGAAGTTTAAACTTCATCAGATTGCTCGTAAGCATCATCATGTCTTGCGAGAAAGCCGAGAACTGTATCATATACGTCTGTACGTCCTGCACTTTCTTGCAACGGCGGCGTATGCTCTGCTCTATCTCGCGCGTAAAACCGTCGCTCATGCCGTAAATCTCTGTCAGCATCTTGCGGCAGCGCGCTTTCTCGGCCAGTCCGAGGCGGTTGTTCTGCGTAGGAACGCGCAGCGTTGTCTTGAAAACGCGCAGGTCGGGAAGCATAGCGAGATTGCTGATGCCCAGGTCGGCAGCAATGACAGCCTGAAAGTAAACGCGGATGAGCGTCATAAAGTCTTCCATGCCGCCGGCCTTCTGCTTGTCTTCCTTGTTACGATGAAAAATGTTGGATAGTATTCCCATTGTCGTGATTCTATTTTTTGTAAAAACGGGGGCAAAGGTACTGATATGCAGTGAAAAAACAAAGAAATTAACGTTTTTTCTGCTTGCCTGCCACACACCTGCGGTCAACTCAGAATGTGGCTGTCGAAATACTGCTGCACATCGTCCTTGTAGGAATCGGAAATCGGGATATACTGATCGCCGAATACTATACGCAATCGGTCGACTGCTGCCGCCCGCGGCATGTGGACGATATACGAGCGGTGCGTGCGCAGGAACTCGGGGCGCGGCAGATAGTCCTCAAGTTTCTTCATGTTCATCAACGACATCACTTTCTGACCGTCGCTAAGGTAAATGCGAACGTAGTCTTTCAGTCCCTCGATGTAGAGAATGTCGTCGAGATCGATGCGCATCAGTTTGTAGTCGCTCTTGACGAACATGAAACGGTCGCGGGCGTAGGTCTCCTGCTTTATGGCGACAGAAAACCAGTCGAGAGCCTTATTGGCTGCACGGAGAAAGTCTTCGTAGGCGACAGGCTTCAACAGATAGTCGATGGCCGACACGCTATAACTCTCAATGGCATACTGCTGAAAAGCAGTGGTGAACACGATTTTCGTTTCGCGCGGCAAAATCTTGGCAAACTCTATGCCCGACAACTCAGGCATCTGTATGTCGAGGAACAGAAGGTTGACAGGATTGTCGCGCAGTTCCTTCATTGCCTCCAAGGCACTGCCATATGTGCCGATGAGATGCAGGAAAGGCGTCTTCTCAGCGTAACTCTTAAGCAGGGCTGCGGCCAGGGGCTCGTCGTCAATGACGGCGCAGGTCAGTTGGTTGGTCATAATTTGTAAGTATCGGAAGAAAAAATCTACTGGTGGGTTACTACGCGGAGCAGCGAGCGATAGGTCTTGCCGTCAGGCGAAACACCATGCTGCCATTCGTGGCTGTCGTGATAGGCAATGTCAAGGCGGCGCTGCACCTGCTGCAGGCCGATGCCATGGCCCGAATGGTCGCCGGAGGTCTTGGGATGGTTGGAATTGGTGATGTCGCAGCATACGCTGTCGCTCTCTCCTGTAATCACAATATGTATAAAACTGGGCTCGGTGGGCGATATGCCGTGCTTGAAAGCATTCTCGACAAGCGAGATAAACAGCAGTGGGGCTATCTGCATCTGCGGATTGGAAACCGAGAACTTGCAATCAACATCGACGGAGGCCGGCAGACGGATGCGCATAAGCGAAATATAGTTTTCGAGAAACTCCACTTCATCACGCAAAGCCACGGTAGGTTGCTCGTTGTCGTAGAGAAGATGGCGCAGCATGCGCGAGAGTTGCCGGATAGCCTCCTGCGCCTTTGCTGCATCAAAGGCCGTAAGGGCATAGATGTTGTTGAGAGTATTGAGCAGAAAGTGGGGATTAATCTGATTGCGCAGCATCTTAAGTTCTGCCTCGCTACGAGCCTTCTCTGCCTCAAGACGCGCCTCCTCGTTGCGGTGCCATAGCGTGACGAGCCGCAGGGCTGTGGCTAAGGCAGCGGCAACGGCAACGTTGAATATGTCGCGCACCGAGAAAAACACCATCTCGATGATGGTACGCTCCATAGGCGTGTCCAAAGCGCTGGAAAAATGGTCGTGGACGTAACTCATAAGGAGATAATTGGTGCGGCCGAGCGCAATGAGCATGATGGCATTTACTATCCAGTAGGTGCGACGCTCAGGAGAAAGGAAATATCGCGGAACAAGCCATAGGTAGTTGACGTAGAAGGTTATCATCAACGTCAACGGCGATACGCAGAACATGATGTACTTCTGGACGGAGAAGTCGGCGTCGTGGCGCAGAAAGGTCAACGGCGAGAGAAACATCATGGCCCATATCGCGATATGGAGCAGGTATACTATTTGCTTGTTCATGGTCGTGGCAGGAATAAGCAGTCTATTCGTGACGAATGGCTTCTATCGGGTCCATGTTGGCGGCCTTGCTGGCAGGAATATAGCCGAAAATGACTCCTATGCACACGCAGACAAGGAAAGAAACATAGATGCTCCATGCAGGAACGCTGCTCGGCATGCCGAACATGGGCACTACAATGCTGCTGACACCGCCGCCGACAATGATGCCAAGCAGTCCGCCGGTGACGGATATCAATACCGACTCGATGAGGAACTGCAGAGAGATGACGGCTCCAGTGGCGCCGACGGCCATACGCAGGCCAATCTCCTTGGTGCGCTCTGTGACGCTGACGAGCATGATGTTCATAATGCCGATACCTGCCACGAGGAGCGAGAAAGCGGCTGCCACGACAAGGATTATGGTTACGGTGTCCATAGTAGACGACATTGTCTCCATCATTTCGGCCTGTGAGCGTATTGTGAAGTCATCGTCGGCAGATGCCTTGAGTTTATGGTTGTCGCGAAGTATCTGTGTGAGTTCCTCAATGGCTGCATCGGAAAGTTCCTCGGTCACGGCAGAACAGACAATGGACGAGAAAAAAGTCTGGGCGGCAATGCGCTTCATCACCGTAGTGTAAGGAGCGATGATAACATTGTCCTGGTCCATGCCCCATGAGTTATAGCCTTTCGATTTAAGCACTCCGACAATACGGACAGGTATGGACTTGAAACGGATGGTCTTTCCGATAGGGTCAATGCCCTCGCCGAAGAGTTCGTTGACTATGGTTTTGCCGACCACGGCGACTTTGGCTGCCTTTTTTATGTCTTCCTCCGTGAAGCACTCACCATCTTCTATCGTCCACTGCTTTATACTGAGATAGTCGGGACTCTCTCCGTAAACGGTAGTATTGGTATTGTTGTTGCCATAAATCACCTGGCCGCTGGCAGTAACCTCCGGGGAGACCTTGGTGACAAACTTCTTCTCGCGCAAAATGCGCTCGTAGTCGGCCATCTTCAGCGTCTGCATGCTTGAAGGGTCCTGACGCACACCGCCACGCGTGTCAGCACCGGGGCGAATGGTGAGCAGATTGGTACCCATGGTCGACAGTTCCTGGCGTATGCTTTCCTTAGAACCCTGGCCTATTGCCATCATAATTATTACGGCTGCCACACCTATAATGATGCCAAGCATGGAGAGAAACGACCGCATCTTGTTGTTGGCTACAGCCTTGATGCTTACCTTGAATAAATTGAGTATGTTCATGGGACTAATCGTCTTGTGGAATGGGCAGCGCAGCAAGAGCCTCGGCAGCCGACTTGATATTGGTATTGATTGTATCTTCGCGTATCTTGCCGTCGCGAAGATTTATATTACGACTACTGTATTCTGCAATCTCAGGATTGTGGGTAACAAAGATTATGGTGTGTCCCTGCCGATATAACTCCTGGAAGAGAACAAGCATTTCGAACGACGTGCGTGTGTCAAGATTGCCCGTAGCCTCGTCGGCCAACAGCACAGCAGGGTCGTTGACCAGTGCACGCGCTATTGCGACTCGTTGCATCTGTCCGCCCGACATCTGATTTGACTTATGGTCAAGACGCTCGCCGAGCCCAACGGCCTTAAGAGCGCGAACAGCACGCTCCCTGCGCTCGCTGGCGGAAACATCGGGATTGTACATCAGCGGCAACTCCACATTTTCGACAGCGGTAGTCTTTGCAAGAAGATTGTAATTCTGGAATACGAAGCCTATCTTGCGATTACGGAGATGGGCGCGCTGATTTTTCGACATCTGGCGCACTGATACGCCGTCAAGATAATACTCTCCCGAAGTCGGCGTGTCAAGACAGCCAAGTTGATTGAGCAGCGTAGACTTGCCAGAGCCGCTGGTGCCCTGGATTGTAACAAATTCGCCCTCGTAAATCTTGAACGACACGCCACGCAGAGCCTTAACCGTCTCAGAGCCGACACGGAAGTAGCGCTTCACGTCTTTCAACTCGATGACAACTTTCCTGTTTTCCATATCGCGCTACTTCTTCTTGTTCTTATTACCACCTGGGCGCGGCATGAACGGATTGGAGGCCTGCTCCTGCTGTGCTTCCTCTCCGCCGGTGACGGTGAAGTCGGTAAGCACTTCTGTGCCTTCGGCAATGCCGCTTACCACCTCGGTCAGAACACCGTTGGTTGTGGCTATCTCAACACTATGGGCTGTAAATTTGTCACCGTCGAGAGTCCACAACTTATGATCACCCTGACAATCGACTATTTGCTGATTTTTCTTAAGCAGCGCCTCATTGGGAGTAAAGCGCAGAGCCTTTGCCGGAACAGTAAGCACGTCGTTCTTCTCAAGGGTAAAGATGGTGACACTGGCTGTAAGCCCTGGCTTAAGTTTCAAATCGGAATTGGGCGCTGATATCACAACTTCGTAAGTAACCACGTTGCTCGAAGTAGTAGCCTCCTGGCGAACCTGTGTAACGCGGCCTTCAAAAGTATCATCGGGAAAAGCATCAACGGTGAACGCCACACGCTGGCCCTCCTTCACACCACCTATGTCAGCCTCGTCGATGTCGGCAATAACACGCATGTCGGTAAGGTCTTGCGCTATCACGAAAAGTTCTGGAGTGGAGAATGAAGAGGCAACGGTCTGTCCCTCTTCGACCGACTTCGACAGGACAACGCCGTCAATGGGACTGGTGATGGTGGCATAGCCAAGATTGGTCTGGGCCTTCTGCACGCTTTCACGCGAAGACGCAACAGACTGACGGGCCTTGTCGTAGGAAAGTTTGGCGTTGTCGAAGTCGTTGGCACTGACAAGTCCCTTCTCATAAAGCGTCTTGTAGCGCTGGTAATTTGACTGCTCGTAGTCAAGGGAACTCTGCGCAGAAGCAAGATTGGCCTTGGCGGTATTGAGTTCGCTGATGAGATTGGTCTTGTCAAGTTCTGCAATGACCTGGCCTTTCTTTACGACACTGTTGTAATCGACATAGAGTTTTGACACAATGCCGCTGACCTGAGTACCGACAGTGACAGATGTGACAGGCTCTATTGTGCCGGTGGCGGTAATAGATGTCTGAATGTTCTGCTTTACTACCTTGGCAGTCTCAAAACTTACCTGTTCTTCCTTTGCACCGCCAGTGATGCTGTAGGCTATGACGGCGATAACGGCTACGGCACATAGTGCAAGCCATAACTTTCTGTTTTTCATATCTTTTCTTATTATTTCCGTATTAAATATTCATTTTCTCTCCCTGATAGAATCGGAGCAACTGCTGGCTGAGAATTGTCATATACTTAGACTGCAGGCGATTCTGCTGGGCGGTGAGAAGTTTGTCCTTGCCCGTCATAAGTTCGACAATATTCTTAAGGCCGACGTTGAACTGTTCTGAGAGAAGGTCGTAACTGGCCTGCTCGCTGTCAACAGTGGCCTGGGCAGTACGAAACTTCTGCTGATTGGTCTGGGCATCGAGCCAGTATCCCTCAATAGTGGAATAGAGTTGCTTCTGCTTGTCCTGCAGTTCGAGTTGAGCCTGCTGGCGCTGCAGTTGGGCCTTATTGATGGCAGTGCGAGTGCGACGGTTGTCAAAAATGGGCACGCTGAGAGAAGCACCAAGCGACGCGTCGAAATTAGTCTTCATCTGACTACCCCATCCGTTGTTGCTCATCGACGAAGTGCTTGTGCCGACACCACCGGAAAGGCTTAACGTGGGCAGACTGCCTGCACGGGCAATGCGCAACTGCAAGTCGCTCGACTTCAAACCAAGTTGGGCATTGCGTATCTCAGGCCGCTGCTGAAGGGCAGCATCGTAGACGGAAGAAAGAGAGGGAATAGATTCCAGGGCCTGAGCATCTGTGGTGGCAGGAACGGCAATATCGAATGCCTCCTCGCCCGTTAGTTCAAGGAGTTGCTTTAGTTGGAGTTTGTAATTGGCAAGATTGCTTTCCGCTTCAACGATATTGTATTCGTCAGCAGAGCGCTGGGCTGTGAGTTGAGCCAAATCGGCCTTCGACATCTTGCCTACTTCGACCATCTGCTGGCCACGCTCTTCATTTTTCTTGCTTGTTTCAAGACTCTGACGGCTTACGGCGATTGCCTCGTTGAGATATAGTATCTGTACATACAGTTGTGCGATACGCTCCTGAATGTTATTGGCTGTGGATGCTATGCTAAGGTCGGCCTGTTCTTCGCTAACAGCACTGAGACGAACCTGATTGCGGTTTTGATTGCCGTTCCAGACAGTCCAAGAGGCGTTGATGCCATAACTGCCGTTGTAGTAGGTTTTGTTCACCTTCGTATTCACCATGCCATTTGTCACTGTAGAGGTTCCTGTAGCGAGCCACGGCCGATAGCCAACGCTCTGATTGGTCGAAGCGGAAAGCGATGGCAACAGGGCAGCGACAGACTGCTTGCGGTCTTCAGCGGCCGACTGTTTCTGCAACTGCGCCTGCTGAATAGTGATGTTGTTCTGCATTGCGTAATCGATACACTCGCCAAGCGTCCACTGTTTCTGCGCAGACGCTGTGAGAGAGGTAGCAATTACTACGGCTGAAAAAAATCGTTTCATAATTTATATTTGGAATTGTTACTTGTCAAAATCACGCTGCAAAGGTAAAAATTACGACAAAACGAGAAAAAAAAGATAGATGTTTATTTGGCATTAGTAGAAATATTTTGCCCAATCTTCGATAAGATTTACCCGTTTAACGATAATTTAACATTCTTGGCAACAAATTTTTCTATATATCATGGAAAAAACGTATTTTTGCAGCGTCTACACCTATTATATATTAATATATATAGGAGGAAAGAAACAAATGAGAAAGATTGTAATCTACGTATTGTGGGCTCTTATTGGAGCCTCAGTACTGACAGCGGCTTTGGCTTTTTGGGCTATATCCAACGGCTGGATAGGATATATGCCGCCTATAGAAGAACTGCAAAACCCAATTAACAGATACGCAACACAGGTTTACAGTGCCGACGGGAAAGTGATGGGCACCTGGAACTACAACCGCGAAAATCGCGTGCTTGTTGACTATTCGCAACTGTCTCCTTCCCTGGTACAGGCGCTTGTGGCGACAGAAGACGAACGCTTCTACGACCACTCGGGCATTGACTTCTATGCTCTGGGGCGCGCCATCATAAAGCGTGGCATTCTCGGCAGAAAGAATGCAGGCGGAGGCTCTACAATAACACAGCAACTGGCTAAGCAACTGTACTCGGAGAAAGCACATAGCGTAATGGAGCGAGTGCTGCAGAAGCCTATAGAATGGGTGATAGCCGTAAAACTGGAGCGCAACTACACAAAGGATGAGATAATAACGATGTATCTCAACTACTTTGACTTCCTGCACAACGCAGTCGGCATAAAGACTGCCGCCAACACGTATTTCGGCAAGGAGCCAAAGGACCTCAGCATAAACGAATCGGCTACACTGATCGGGCTGTGCAAAAACCCGTCGTACTTCAATCCCGTAAGACATCCGGACCGCAGTCTGAGCAGACGCAACGTTGTTCTCGGCCAGATGATGAAAGCCGGATATATTACCAGTGAACAATATGCACAGTTGTCGGCAGAGGAAATGAAACTTAACTTCCACGTCGCCGACCACAAAGACGGAATAGCAGTCTACTTCCGCGACTTTCTGCGCCGATACATGATGGCCCGCAAACCTGAGCGCAAAGACTATCCTGAATGGAACACGGTGAAATACCACCAGGATTCGCTCAACTGGGAACAAGACCCACTCTACGGATGGTGCAACAAGAACCGCAAACGCAACGGCGAGAATTACAATGTCTATTCTGACGGTTTAAAAGTCTATACAACCATCGACTCACGCATGCAGGCTTATGCAGAACAGGCAGTTTACGAACACGTGGTGAAATTCTTGCAACCGGCATTCAACCGTGAGAATAAGGGAAAAAAGAATGCGCCTTACTCTGGCCAATTATCAGCCGAACAGGTAAACAAAATCCTTATGCGCTCCGTCAGGCAATGCGAACGCTACCGCGAAATGAAGAATGCCGGAGCAAGCGAAGAGGAAATAATACGCTCTTTCAACACTAAGACAAAAATGTCGGTCTTCTCCTATCGCGGAGAAATCGACACACTGATGACACCTCTCGATTCAATACGCTATTATAAGTCTTTCCTGCGCTGCGGCTTTATGAGCATGGTGCCACAAAACGGCCACGTAAAAGCGTATGTCGGAGGACTGGACTTCATGCACTTTGCCTACGACATGTGTATGGACGGCCGACGACAAGTTGGCTCTACAATAAAGCCATTCCTCTATTCACTTGCAATGGAAAACGGTTTCTCTCCATGCGATGAGGCGCCAAACGTGCAGCAGACGTACATGGTGGCAGGACGCCCTTGGACACCACGCAACGGAAGCCATGCACGATATGGCGAAATGGTGACACTGAAATGGGGACTGCAACAGTCGAACAACTGGATAGCAGCATATCTGATGGACAAGTTAAATCCAAGAATGTTTGTCAACCTGCTGCACGAATATGGCATAACAAATCCGGAAATACATCCTTCGCCGGCACTGTGCCTCGGGCCATGTGAAGTAACAGTCGGCGAAATGGTAAGCGCATACACTACATTTGCAAACCGAGGCATACGGGCAACACCTCTGTTCGTGACAAAAATAGAAGACAATGAAGGAAATTTGATAGCACAGTTCCAGCCACGTCTGAATGAGGTGATCAGCGAAGAGAGTGCCAACAAGATGGTGTACATGCTCAAGGCTGTTGTCGACGGAGGCACTGCAGGAAGACTGCGCTTCAGATTTAATCTCACAGGAGAGATTGGAGGAAAAACAGGCACTACCAACAACAACAGCGACGCATGGTTTATGGGCGTCACACCAACGCTGGTAAGCGGCTGCTGGGTTGGAGGCGACGACAGAGACATTCACTTCAGTACCACAAGCATGGGACAGGGTGCTACTGGCGCTCTACCGATCTGGGCAATGTACATGAAGCGAGTCTACGCCGACAAACGACTGGGATATAGCGACCAGGCAAAATTCAATCTGCCACAAGGATATAATCCGTGCCAATACGACGACTCCGGACTGGAAGACGATATGGAAGGAGAAACTGAAATGATTATTGAATAAACAAAATAGGAAAATGACAAAACTTAGTGTTAATATTAATAAGGTGGCAACCCTGCGCAATGCACGGGGAGGCAACAACCCAGATGTAATCAGCGTGGCACGCCACGCGGAAATGTTTGGTGCAGAAGGCATCACCGTTCATCCACGCCCTGACGAACGCCATATAAAATACGAGGACGTGCGCCAGTTGAAACCTATAATAACTACGGAATTCAATATCGAAGGCAATCCCATTGATTCGTTTATCAGTTTGGTGCTGGAAGTAAAGCCAACACAGGTGACGCTTGTACCCGATGGGCACGACCAACTGACCAGCAACCACGGATGGGACACCATAGCCAATGCAGATTTTCTCACATCTATATGCAAGGAGTTCAAAAGCGCCGGCATAAGGACAAGCATCTTTGTTGACCCCGACCCACGCATGGTGAACGGCGCAAAACAGTGCGGAGCCGATCGCGTAGAACTTTATACCGAACCATACGCCTCAGGTTATGCTGCCAACAGAGTTGAAGCAATAGCGCCATTCATCGCTGCAGCAGAAGAGGCACGCCGTATAGGACTGGGACTAAACGCCGGACATGACCTGTCACTGCAAAACCTGCACTTCTACAGCCAGCAAATACCATGGACTGACGAAGTTTCGATTGGTCACGCCATTATTAGCGATGCTCTCTACATGGGACTACGCAACACAATACAGCAATACCTGCAAGCATTAAAGTAATAAATAAAAAAAACTATGGCAAAAGTATATGTTTTCTTAGCAGACGGATTTGAGGACGTAGAGGCACTGATACCAGTAGACGTTCTGCGTCGCGGCGGTGTAGATGTAACAACGGTAAGTACGACAGATTTTCCCCTCGTAACATCTGCACATGGCGTCAACATCGAAGCAGACATCATGTTTGAACAAGGCGATTTTTCCGACGCAGACCTTATTTTCCTGCCCGGCGGCATGCCAGGAGCAAAAAACCTGTACGAGCACAAAGGAGTATGCAAGGCCGTGACAGAACAGTTTGCCGCTGGACGCAAAGTGGCAGCCATCTGCGCCGCCCCTGCTGTGGTGCTGGCACAACTTGGGCTGCTCAACGGCAAGCGCGCCACCTGCTATCCTGGCTTTGAGAACATGTTGTCAGAAGCCCATTACACTGCCGACCTCGTGACAGTTGACGGCAACATAACAACAGCGGAAGGACCAGCAGCAGCATTCCCCTTTGCCTACGAACTGCTCGCCCAACTGACAAACAAGAACGAAGCCGACAAGATAGCAGAGGGAATGCGCTATAAGCACCTGATGGCATAGGATCGATGCTGTAATTTGGAGAAAACGTGAGCGACTACATTATTATCGTGGCAGGCGGAAAAGGACTGCGCATGGGAACAGACATCCCAAAGCAATTCCTTCCTGTAGCAGGGAAACCCGTTCTGATGCACACCATTGAGAGATTCCACCGCTACTCCCCCACTCTGAAGATAATCCTCGTACTGCCAAAAGCACAGCAGGAATACTGGAAAACGCTTTGCAAGGAATATTGTTTCAGTATAGAATACATGCTGGCGGACGGAGGCGAGACGCGATTCCACTCTGTGCAGAACGGGCTGGCTCTTATTCCTGACGACGAAGAAGGCGTAGTAGGCGTGCACGATGGTGTGCGGCCGTTTCCTGCCGTCAGCGTAATCAGCAAATGCTACGAGACGGCACGCACGGCAAAGGCTGTCATCCCCGTGGTGCCCGTGGTAGAAACCCTGCGCCACATCGCATCGGGAGAAAACTTTTCAACGACGGTTCCACGCAGCGAATACGCACTTGTACAGACCCCACAGACTTTTGACATACAACTGCTTAAGGCTGCCAACCGTCAGCCATACACCGAAATGTTTACCGACGATGCCAGCGTGGTGGAAGCCTACGGCCAGAACATCACCCTCGTAGAAGGCGACCGCGAAAACATCAAGATAACCACTCCTTTCGACCTGCAAATAGCACAGTGCATTTTGAATGAAGCATCAGAATAACAGGATGTATCATTAGAACAAGAATGTATTATTGAAGATGAGTCATACCCTGTTAGACCAAGACATACAATTTCTGCCTGGCGTAGGACCGAACAGGCGCAAGATGCTCAGCACTGAACTGGGCATCAACACGTTTGGCGACTTGATAGAATACTATCCCTACAAGCACATAGACCGTAGCAGGATATACACCATCAGTGAAGTGAGCAGCGACATGCCTTTCATACAGGTGAAAGGAAGAATACTGAGTTTTGAGACATTCAAGATGAGTCCGCGCAAAAAGCGCCTGGTGGCCCACTTCACTGACGGCACGGGACACGTGATGGATCTGACTTGGTTCAACTATACCGACAGCATTGAGAAAAAGTACAAGGTAAACACAGAATACATTGTGTTTGGCAGGCCGCAGTTTTTCAATGGACGCATACAGGTGGTACATCCCGACATCGAGAATATTGACGACGCCATAACGCCATCAATGAAGATGCTGCCGTATTACCACACAACGGACAAGATGAAAAAAGCAGGCATCAATTCACGTGCCATAGAGAAAATGGTGATGAGACTGCTGCCAATGCTTAACGAACCAATTTCAGAGACCCTGCCCGACTTCATCACTGCCAAGCATCACCTTGTAAGCCGCGACAAGGCTCTGCGCGACATTCACAACCCCACCACGGCAAAAGAACTGGAGCAGGCACGACTGCGACTGAAATTTGAAGAACTTTTCTATGTACAATTAAATATAATAAGGTACGCGAGCGACCAGCGACGGAAATTCCGTGGCTATGTCTTCTCGCAGATCGGTAAATATTTCAACGATTTCTATCACGCCCATCTGCCATTTGCACTCACCGAGGCGCAAAAGCGCGTAATAAGGGAAATACGCAGAGATACCGCGTCGGGCCGGCAGATGAACCGCCTGCTTCAGGGCGATGTTGGAAGCGGCAAGACCCTTGTCGCACTTATGTCTATGCTGATAGCAATCGACAATGGCTATCAGGCGTGCATCATGGCACCGACAGAGATACTTGCAGAGCAGCACCTTCAGACCATCATGCAGTTTCTCGGCGGCATGGACCTTCGCGTGGAAATGCTGACAGGCATAGTGAAAGGCCGACGCCGACAGGAAATACTCAACGGCCTGCTCGACGGAACAGTGAACATTCTTGTCGGAACACATGCCATAATCGAAGAGGCTGTGCAGTTTGCACATCTTGGAATGGTTGTCATAGACGAGCAGCACCGCTTTGGAGTGGCACAACGTGCAAAGTTGTGGAGCAAAAGCACCAATCCGCCACACGTGCTCGTAATGACAGCGACACCAATACCCCGCACACTGGCAATGACGCTCTACGGAGATCTTGACGTAAGTGTCATCGACGAATTGCCGCCGGGCCGAAAACCAGTTGTCACGCGCCACGTCTATGAAAACAACATATCACAACTCTACAATGGCATCCGCCAACAAATCAATGCCGGCAGACAGGTCTATATCGTCTTTCCCCTCATCGAAGAAAGCGAGAAGATAGACCTCAAGAACCTTGAAGACGGATTCCTATCATTGCAGCAGGCACTGCCTGAATTCACCATGAGCAAGGTACATGGGCGCATGAAACCTGCAGAGAAAGAAACGGAGATGAAACGCTTTGTGAGCGGTGAGACACAGATTCTTGTTGCCACCACTGTTATTGAAGTCGGTGTCAACGTGCCAAATGCCTCCGTCATGGTGATACTTGACGCCCAGCGATTTGGCCTCAGCCAACTTCACCAACTCAGAGGACGCGTAGGACGCGGTGCCGACCAAAGTTACTGCATCCTCGTGACAGGCCACAAACTGGCTGAGGACACACGCAAGCGCATTGACATTATGTGCGACACCAACGACGGCTTCCGCATAGCAGAAGCCGACCTGAAGTTGCGCGGCCCTGGCGATCTGGAGGGTACCCAGCAGAGCGGAATGGCCTTCGACCTGAAAATTGCCAACATCGCACAAGACGGACAAATCATCCAGATAGCACGCGACACAGCACGCGAAATTGTCGACGCCGATCCGGAATGCAACAACCCGCGCAACATAATTTTGTGGAACAGACTGCAACAACTACGCAAAACCAGCATCAACTGGGGCGCAATTTCATAGCAAAAAAACGTTAATACGCCCAAACAAATCTTAAACAATCACGCTAAGTAGTTCATTTTAGGCATTTTTTCCTAACTTTGCAGCGATTTATTTCCATTTTGGAAGAAAAGTGACAGAAATCACGAAAAACATTATGCAGAACCGACTTAAAACAATAGCAATACTGACTATAGCCTCCGCATTAGCATTGCCCACTATGGCACAGGACCTTTTGGCAAGTCAGGCTCCTATTGACAGAAAGATGAAGGCCGTCGACAGCATGGCTCTTCACAGACTCATACAAGCAGAATCCTACGATACTCCCGCTGGCGACTTATATGCAGACTGGAGTAATCGCTACGCCCACCAGGCTACAAATCTCCCAGACACATTCCAGATCAACCTGCAAGACTTTGCCATGCCTACCGACAGCCGTGTCATCACCAGCAACTTTGGTGCACGCTGGGGAAGACAGCACAAGGGACTGGACATCAAGGTCTACATTGGCGACACCATCCGTGCTGCCTTCAGCGGCCGTGTCCGCATCGTCAAATACGAGCCGCGCGGTTATGGAAAATATGTTGTGATACGCCACAACAATGGTCTGGAAACCATCTATGGCCACATGTCACGCCAGTTGGTTGAGGAAGACCAGGATGTACGCGCCGGCGATCCTATCGGCCTTGGCGGCAACACCGGACGCAGCACAGGCTCGCACCTCCACTTTGAGACACGTCTCTGCGGCGTTGCATTAAATCCTGCGCTGATGTTCGACTTCCGCAATCAAGACGTTGTCGACGACTATTACGTTTTCCGTAAGTCCACATACAACCGCGAATCGTCAGAGGCAACACGTCTGCGCGGCGTAGGCGGCGTGGCAGTGAACGGCGACCTTGACATTCCCGGCGAAAAGAGCAGCGCCACCGCCAGCACCTATGGCAGCAAGGGCAGTAAGAGCCGCGCTACACGCTTCCATAAGGTGGTGAAGGGCGAAACGTTGTCGTCAATAGCACGCAAACGCGGCATGACAGTCGACGGTATTTGCCGTCTAAATCACATAAAGAAGACTACGCGCATACGTCCAGGACAGATTTTGCGCTACAACTAAGCAGATGTGTACGGCGTGATGCCGCCCACTAACAACAACAAATGAGACTGAAGATAGTATTTTGCATTGTACTGATGCTTGCAGCAACTGTTGATACAGCATCGGCACAACGGAAAAGGAAAGGCTCCAAGAAGCAACAAAGCACAGAGGTAGTCTATGAAGAAATAGACAACTTCGACTTTGTGTATGCTTCTGACAATAAGAGCAGCGACTTCAGTTTCAATTTCGTCAACGACTTACTTGACCGCGCAGCCTCGCTCATCGGGGCACGCTATCGCAGCGGAAGCAAAGGGCCTCACGCCTTCGACTGCTCTGGTTTTACCAGTTATGTCTATGCGCAGGACAACATCTCCATTGGGTGTTCCTCTCGCGACCAATACGCGCGCAACATACCCGTTAAGCGTTCTGAAATGCAGCCGGGCGATTTGGTTTTCTTCACCAGCCCGGCATCCGGGCGCGGTGTCGGCCACGTTGGGATTATTGTCGATTTCGATCCGATTAGCGACACATTTTCCTTCATCCATGCCAGTACGAAATACGGTGTCATTGTAAGTCGCTCCACCGATGGCTACTACTCTCGCCGCTATGTTGGAGTGCGCCGCGTTGCACGATAAAGTTAACAATATGCCGTTTGTGAAAAACGGCATTATATATTTATAATAAGGTAAAAAGATATGGATCTGACAGCATTGACAGCCATCTCTCCTATTGATGGCCGTTACAGAAGTAAGACATCACCTTTGGCAGACTATTTCTCAGAGTACGCACTCATCAGATATCGTGTGCGCGTAGAGATAGAATACTTCATTGCACTCTGCGAACTTCCGCTGCCACAGTTAGAGCAGTTTCCACATAGTCTTTTCGATTCCCTGCGCGACATCTATCGCCAGTTCTCTGAGCAGGATGCAGCCCGCGTAAAGGAGATTGAACAGACCACCAACCACGACGTCAAGGCGGTAGAATATTTCATAAAGGAGAAATTCGACGCGCTCACCGCAGCCAATCCCCAAATTTCCGGCACGAAGGAGTTTATCCACTTCGGACTGACTTCGCAGGACATCAACAACACCAGCGTTCCTCTGTCAGTGAAAGAGGCTTTGGCCAATGTCTATTATCCTCTCGTCGAGGAACTTATAGAGCAACTCCACGACTATGCCGAACAATGGAAACAGGTTCCTATGCTTGCCAAAACCCACGGGCAGCCAGCCTCTCCCACTCGTCTTGGCAAGGAAATAATGGTTTACGTTTACCGCCTTGAAGAACAGTTACGCTCTCTCAAGGATACGCCAATCACGGCGAAGTTTGGCGGAGCCACAGGCAACATGAACGCACACCACGTGGCCTATCCCCAATACGACTGGCGTGAGGTAGCCAATCATTTCGTTGCAGAAAAACTTGGGCTGGAGCGCGAGCAATGGACAACACAGATTTCCAACTACGACTGGCTTGGTGCCATTTTTGACGCCATGCGTCGCATCAACACAATCATTGTTGACCTTGACCGCGACTTCTGGATGTATATCTCCATGGAGTATTTCAAACAGAAGATCAAGGCTGGCGA
Organism: uncultured Prevotella sp.; assembly: GCA_937877595.1. Lineage (GTDB taxonomy): Bacteria > Bacteroidota > Bacteroidia > Bacteroidales > Bacteroidaceae > Prevotella. The sequence goes on along the minus strand of CALFIY010000106.1, from coordinate 17,002 downwards.
AGTTGGCAGCAGTGCCATGCCCCACAAGGTAAACCCCATCGACTTTGAAAACTCAGAAGGCAATCTCGGCATTGCCAATGCCATACTGCAGTTCTTGGCACAGAAGTTGCCGGTAAGCCGTTTGCAGCGCGACCTTACCGACTCCACCGTGCTGCGCAACGTCGGAGTTCCCATGGGACATGCCGTGATTGCACTGCAAAGCACACTGAAGGGTCTTCGCAAACTCATACTCAATCAGGAAAAGATAGAACAAGACCTGCAGAACACCTGGGCTGTCGTGGCAGAAGCCATTCAGACCATCCTGCGCCGTGAAGCCTATCCCAATCCGTACGAGGCACTTAAGGCACTCACGCGTACCAACCAGCATGTCAATGAAGAGACTCTTCATACATTTATTTCCCAACTTGACGTAAGTCCCGAAGTAAAGGAGGAACTCATGTCAATCTCTCCAATGAATTACACAGGAATTTAAACACAACACGGCCGTGAGGCCAATGCAACAACAATTTATTTACAACAATGGATTTCGAAAACGAGAAAAGATTAGACGAGCAGTCTGCACAGGAGCAGCAGTCGTCGGGTAGCCGTGAGGGTTACCAACATTCAGGGTATCAGGGTTACAAGCCGGGACGCTCCCCACGTCCGCGTATTCACCAGCAGCCACGCCCCTACGGTCAAGGCAACTACTCCGCCGGCACCGACGAGTCACACGATGCCTTCCGTCCCGAAGGCTTTGGTGCAGGACTAAACAGCAGCACACCGCAGCGACAGGGTGGATATCGCCCTCGTTATAACAACAATAACGACGGCAACTATCAGCCTCGCAGCAACTACGGCCAGCAGCGACAGGGCGGCTATCGTCCACGCTACAACAACGAAGAGGGCGGCTATCGTCCCGGCAACAGGGAAGAGGGCGGCTTCCAGCCTCGCAGCAACTACGGTCAGAATAACTACCAGCAGCGTCAGGGCGGTTATCGTCCACGCTACAACAACGAAGAAGGCGGCTATCGTCCCAACAACAGGGAAGAGGGCGGCTTCCAGCCTCGCAGCAACTACGGCCAACAGCGCGGCGGCTACAATCAGCAGCGTGGCTATGGACAACGCCAGGGCTACGGCCAGCAGCGCGGCGGATATGGCCAGCAACGCGGCGGCTACAATCAGCAGCGCGGCTTTGGACAGCATCGCCAGGGCTATGATCCAAATGCAAAATACAGTTTCAAGAAACGCATAGAATACAAGGAAGAGCATTTCGACCCCAACGAGCCGGTACGCCTAAACAAGTTCCTTGCCAACGCAGGCGTTTGCAGCCGCCGCGAGGCCGACGAGTTCATACAGGCAGGCGTGGTGACCGTCAACGGAAATGTTGTCACCGAACTCGGCACGAAAGTCATGCGCAACGACGACATAAAGTTCCACGATGAGCCTGTAGTGCTCGAGAAGAAAGTCTACGTGCTTCTCAACAAGCCTAAAGACTACGTCACCACAAGCGACGACCCACAGCAGCGCAAGACTGTGATGGATCTTGTAAAGGATGCCTGCAGCGAGCGCATCTATCCTGTTGGCCGTCTCGACCGCAACACGACAGGCGTATTGCTTCTTACAAATGACGGTGACCTCGCTTCAAAACTCACTCATCCGAAATTCTTGAAGAAAAAGATTTACCACGTATATCTTGACCACAATGTCACAGCCCACGACATGCAGCAGATTGCCGAAGGCATCACTCTCGACGACGGCGAGATTCGTGCTGACGACATACAGTATGCTGATCCTGTCGACAAGAAGCAAGTCGGCATTGAGATACACTCTGGCAAGAACCGCATCGTGCGCCGCATCTTCGAGAGCCTTGGCTACAAGGTTACAAAACTCGACCGCGTGCAGTTTGCAGGCCTTACCAAGAAAAATCTCCGCCGTGGCGACTGGCGCTACCTTACTGAAGAAGAGGTAGACCGCCTGCGCATGGGAGCATATGAGTAGATATGAGAATTCATAATTCGTAAACTGTAATTCACAACGCAAGAATTATAATTCACAACCTGAAAATTATAATTAATAATAGGAATGAAACGGACAAAAATAATCGACGTACTTAAATGTACTGATTTCGGTACGGAGGTATGTGTGAAGGGCTGGGTGCGCACGCACCGCTCAAGCAAGGCCGTCGACTTCATAGCCCTCAACGATGGCTCGACCATAAAGAACGTACAGATCGTTGTCGACCCAGCCAAGTTCGACGAAGAACTTCTCAAGCAGATTACCACCGGCAGTTGCATCGCCGCTATCGGTACACTTGTGGAAAGCCAGGGAGCAGGCCAGACCTCAGAGATACAGGCCACAGGCTTAGAGTTGTACGGCACCTGCGACAACTCCTACCCTATGCAGAAGAAAGGACAGTCGTTCGAGGTAATGCGCAAGAACGCCCACATGCGTCTGCGCACCAACACCTTCGGCGCCGTGATGCGCATCCGCCACAACATGGCCATGGCCATCCACACCTACTTCCATGAGCATGGATTCTACTACTTCCACACACCGCTCATCACTGCCAGCGACTGCGAAGGTGCCGGCAACATGTTCCAGGTCACGACAAAAAATCTCTATGACCTCAAGAAGGACGAGCAGGGCAAGATTATCTACGACGACGACTTCTTTGGCGAGCAGACCAGCCTCACCGTCAGCGGACAGTTGGAAGGTGAACTTGGTGCTACGGCCCTTGGTGCAATCTACACCTTTGGTCCTACTTTCCGCGCCGAGAATTCCAACACGCCGCGCCACCTGGCAGAATTCTGGATGGTAGAACCAGAAGTGGCATTCCTCGACCAGGAAGAACTGATGGACCTCGAGGAAGATTTCATAAAGTACTGCGTACGCTGGGCTCTCGACAACTGCAAGGACGACCTGCAATTCCTCAACCAAATGATTGACAAGACTCTCCTACAGCGCCTTGAGGGAGTGCTGAAAGAGACTTTTGTCCGCCTGCCTTACACCGAGGGAATCAACATACTGCAGGAGGCTATCAAGAAAGGCAAGAAATTTGAGTTCCCATGCCAGTGGGGCGACGACCTCGCCTCAGAGCACGAGCGCTACCTCGTTGAAGAGCATTTCAAAAAGCCTGTCATTATGACCGACTACCCACGTGAGTTCAAGTCGTTCTACATGAAGCAGAATGTCGACACTGCCGACGGCGGCAGCGTGGGCTACAAGGGAGCGGTGGCACCTGGTCCCACAATGCAGGGCACCGATGTTCTTTTCCCACAGATTGGTGAGATAATCGGCGGCTCTGTCCGCGAGGAGTCATACGACAAATTAATGTCGGAAGTAGAGCGCCGACAGATGGACACAACTCATCTTTGGTGGTATCTTGACACTCGTCGCTGGGGCACATGCCCTCACGCCGGCTTCGGCCTCGGCTTTGAGCGTCTCATCCTCTTTGTCACCGGAATGCAGAACATTCGCGACGTCATCCCATTCCCTCGTACGCCGAAGAGTGCAGAGTTTTAAAAACACACAACCGACTTACATTTCACGCAAAATAATATTCTGTAAGTAACAGAAGTAATTATTTTTACCCTGATGCTCCAATTTTGTCTACGAATAATTTGGAGCATCATATTTTTTTATTTATATTTGCAACCATAAACATATTTTTAACTTTTAAATTAACTATCATTATGAGGAAAGTTTTATTAGTTTGTGCAATGGCTGTATTCGGCATCGCCCAGTCGTCTGCCCAACTCACTACTGAAGACTACGGCATTTTCAATCGCGTTGGCGTAGGTTTAGGTGTAGGCATGAACGGTATCTCTATTGATGCCGCAACCTTCGTTACTCCTTATATCGGCATCCGCGCAGGTGTGGACATCATGCCGAAGATAAAGGTAAACACCGAACTCGACCTTGGCGTTGAAGAAATCAACAAGAGCATTGCCCAGTACAACCAAGACATCCAAGACTTCAACACTCAATTGGAACAGTTGAAGCAACTCGACCCAACGCTGAGCAGTCTTGAAGGCTTCGACATCGGTACCGGTCTTCCTAACGAGATTAATGTAGAAGGTAAGTTCAGCAACACCACATGGCACGTGCTTTTTGACATCTATCCATTTGCCAAGAGCAGCAGTTTCCGCATCACCACAGGTTTATACTTCGGTCCTGACAAAGTCGTGTCTGTCTATAATGAAGACCAGGGCGCTCTTCGCGTCGTCACCGACTACAATGAAACTTACGACAAGTTAAGGCAGAGCAACAATGCCGACGTTCAGAGCCTTATCGCAGAGAAGGGGCTGAAGCGCGTTGGTGTAGAACTTGGCGACTACTTCATCACTCCTAATCCGGCAGAGCGTGGTGATGTTGAAGCAAAGATCAAGGTAAGCAGCGTTCGCCCATACATTGGCATTGGCTTCGGTCGCGGAGTTCCCAAGAAGCGCGTTGGCTGCCAGTTCGACCTTGGCGTACAGTTCTGGAGCACTCCAAAGGTTTACGCTCCTACCTACAACAAGAACACAGAGACTTATATCAACGAGCAACTTGAAGACACCAAGGCTGGTGGCGACGGTGGCGACGTGCTGAAGACTATCTCTAAGATTTCCGTCTATCCCAGCATGACCCTTCGCATCGTTGGACGCATTCTTTAAGAAAATCGTTGTAGCGCTATAACGCAATAACGCTAAACGCTAAAAAAAATTATTCAATCATTCCGTCGCGCATCTTAATGGTGCGGTCGGTGAGCAAGGCCAGGCCTTCGTCGTGAGTAACAATGACGAAGGTCTGGTTGTATTTATTTCGCAGGTCAAAAAACAGTTGATGCAGTTCCTCCTTGTTTTTTGAGTCGAGCGACCCGCTCGGCTCGTCGGCCAGTATCACGGCAGGATTGTTCATCAGCGCACGCGCCACTGCCACACGCTGTTTCTCTCCTCCCGACAGTTCTGCTGGCTTATGATGAGCGCGGTCGGCAAGCGACATAAATTCAAGCAGTTCCTCCGCCCTTTGGCGCGCCTGCCGCTGTGAAGTTCCTGCAATGAAAGCAGGCATCATAATATTCTCTATTGCCGTAAACTCAGGCAGCAACTGATGAAACTGGAACACAAACCCTATGTTTCGGTTGCGGAAGTCACTCAGTTTCCTGCTGTTAAGCGTGGTGACGTCAGTGCCGTCTATCACTACCCGGCCGCTGTCTGGTCTGTCCAGAGTTCCCATTATCTGCAGCAGCGTCGTCTTTCCTGCGCCGCTCGGTCCCACAATGCTCACCACCTCGCCACGTTCTATCTTGAGGCTAATGCCCTTCAGCACTTCCAGCGCGCCGAAACTCCTCTTTATGTCATTTACTTCTATCATTGACAATAAACAATATACAATCGATGAACGTCTCCTCTTCTTTCTTCACTTTTTCGCTCTTCTCAGCCAGCGTGCCAGCGTGTCGTACACACTGCTTTCCTCCTGGTGCTGCGCCTCGGTGAATGTCATCTTGTCTTCCATCTGGCTGCCGTACTGGTCAGGGAAAATAATCATCAGGTTCTTTCCCGAGAAGTGCTGCTTCAACTCGTTAGGCAGTCTTTCCAGCGCGTTCTTGTAGGATATCGTACCCTTACGCGCTGTGATTACCACGAAGAGATGGTCGTCATTAATATTCTCCGCCAACCGTGGCAGTTCGTTCCAGTGGGCCATATACGTATACTCCGCCCTTACCTCCGAATGGCGGTTGTTTATATACTGGCCTATCAGTTCCATTGATTCGTTTCGCCCGTGGAATTGTATTCTGCAGTCCAGGTTTCCCGCCATGCGCGCCAGTCTTTCCAGCCATCGGTGGAAGCCTGGCTCAAACTCCGCCCTCGACGGCACTACCACCTGTATTCTCCGCAACGTGTTCAGCGGCTGTACAAATCGGCAGAGCACTATCTGTCTGTTCAGTCCGTTGTACAGGCTCTGTATAAAGTCGCCCCAGAATTTCGGGTTCACTTCCGTATGCACGTGCATACCCATAATGATTTCGGATGTCGTCGCCTCGCGGAAAGCGTGCTTTATTCCGTTGGCAATATTCGACGCCAGCCTCACCTGTGTACGCATGCCCACGTCGGCAGCCGCAGCCTGCAGTTGCAGCCGCTCCAGCAGTTGGAGTCCGCGCTGTCTGTTCTCCGTCGCCGTGGTGTCGTCGTACACCACGTTGAGCGCCACAAGGTCGCGGTTCAGTTGTCTGTTGCGCATCATCAATGCCAGTTCCAGCAGTTGCGGCGCTATCTCAGGATATTTCACGCAGAGCAGAATCCGCTCGTCGTCAGCATGCTCTTCGTTCTGCTTCAGGTGTTTTTTCTCTTCTATTATTATCTGCTGCGCTGCACGCTCGGTAGTTATTGTCGACACAACGCACGTCACGAGTATCATTATCACCACACCGTTCAGCATCTCGTCGCTCACGAGATACACCCCCGGACTCACCTCAAGCCTCATGCCCACCATCACCATTGCTATTGCTCCGGCAGCATGCGCACACGTCAGTCCGAACATCATGTTGCCTGCCGACTGCGGCAGTCTGAACAGCAGGCTCGACAGATAAGCCGCCAATGCCTTTCCAAATGTACCGAAAAAGGCTATCAGCGCCACTATCCAGAGCATGTGAAATCCGTTGAAGAGCGTGCGGACGTTGATAAGCATGCCCACGCCGATAAGGAAATAGGGAATGAATACGGCATTGCCCGTGAATTCTATCCTGTTCATCAGTGCCGACACGCTGGGAATATATCTGTTGAGTATCAGTCCTGCCATGAATGCGCCCACGATACCCTCCATTCCTGCCAGTTCCGAGCCTGCTGCCGACAGGAACATCACCGCCAGCACAAAGATAAACTGCATCACGCTGTCAGAGTAGCGCCGCAGGAAGTAGCGCGCCAGTCGCGGTATCAGCCATACGCTGGCTCCGCAGAACACGGCAAACTTCAGTACGAACAGCAGCCAGAAGCCCACTCCCGTTTCTTCGCCGTACGATGCCGCGAGTGCCGCCAGCATCATCAGCGCCAGGAAGAGCGACAGCATCGACGAGCCCACGCTGAGCATAACGCTGGGGTGCCGTCCCAGTCCGTAGCGTGAGATTATCGGATAGGCTATCAGCGTGTTCGATGCCATGATGCAGCCCAGCAGAAACGATGCCTGTGTAGAGTAATGGAGTATCCATATTGCCGCAACGTAGGTAATGCTCAGCGGCACGAGGCATGTCAGCAGGCCAAAGACGAGGAAGCGGCGCGAGTTGCGCTTCACGCTCTCAAGGTCCATTTCCAGTCCTGCAAGAAACATGATATACAGCAGGCCCACTCGCCCGAAGAGTTCAAACGACGAGTCGCGCTCCAGAATATTCAGGCCGTAGCGTCCCACTATCACGCCTGCCAGCACCATTCCTATGATATGTGGTATTCGCAGTTTGCCCATGATTATTGGGGCAAACAGAATTATCAGCAACACTACAAAGAAAATCAGCGTAGGACTGGTAATAGGAAAATATGCCGACATACTTAGCATTTCTTGGGGACAAAGGTACGATTAAGTGAGTGCAAAACAAAAGAATTTATTCTTTTTTTTGCCGAACGGAAGTACTTTCGGTGAAGCCAAAGGTACGATTAAGTGAGCGCAAAACAAAAGAATTTATTCTTTTTTTTGCCGAACGGAAGTACACCTTTTACACCTTTTATGTAAATAATCATACAAGTATCAATTTTTTACACAGTTTTTCTTTTGCGTTCCGCTCATCTTTTCGTAATTTTGCCCGCGATGCGGCTAAGAGTGCCGTTATCAGGACATTGCGGGAAACGAGAAGCGTTGTGCTTCGTCTTGTCAATTGAAACCTAGGAAATTTCAAGAGCACACAAGATGACGTATGGCGGCTTCCACGCTGACAGGCGTGGAGTTGTTGTATCATTATATCTTTGTGCAAAGGTTTTCCTAGGACCTCAATTGAGAGATGTAGAGACTACGATAATTCTACGCTTTCTTTTTTTCATGCTTTGCGTGCGCTTTCTGCGCGGATTACAACACCTTTATATTAATTAATACAGGCCAACAACAGTAACAACGAGAACCAACAACATTACTAACAAAAAACTCAAAACATGAAAAAACTATTTACTATTTTGACGCTACTGCTGTGTATATGCAGCGGGGCATGGGCGGCAACTGAAGACTTAGCGGCAGCTACAAGTGACAAAACAGCCTATTCGGGTACAAGTTTTACTACAAGTGCCAATATGATGACAAACAACACATCTAATAATTACATCAAAGTCAGGACAAACATGGACACTCCACAATGGACGTTCAATGTTAATACTGGTTATAAAATTACTGGTATTAAAGTTGTTGGTTATTCGAACAACAGTTATAGTGGTGCAACTATAACAATGTCAACAATGCGTATAGATGGTGGCGAAAACATTCTAACAGCATCGGATGCTACCGAATTTCCTGCGGATAAAAACAATCCCATTACTTTAAACAAGTCTGGATTTGAAGCCACATCGTCTATTACATGTACCTTCGACAATTCCAAAATTATCACCGACAACCAAGACGCGAATTACAATAATGGTAAAAATAGTCAATTGATGGTCAAGATTACCATTACCTATGAAGCTACTGGAACCCCTGTTACACTAACATTCTCACCAACAACAGCAAGCAATAATATTGGAGAGGATTTCACTGCTCCAACGTTAACTGTTAGTCCTGTAGCTGCAACAAGCGAAGTTGCATATTCAAGCAGTAACACGAATGTGGCTACTGTGAATGCTTCCACTGGTGCTGTCACCATTCTTGGAGCTGGCACCACGACAATCACTGCTGCCATCTCAGGGTCGGCTACTTACATCAATACTTCAGCATCTTACACCTTGACGGTCACTGACCCAACAGCCAAGAGCGTCACTTACTCACCAGCTTCTAACACCGTATTTGCAGCAGGCGCAAGCGACAACATAACAAACAGCGGAGAAACCGTCGCAACAATTACATATAGTGAGTCCGGAGATGGATACAAATCATTCACTTTCAATAAGGGAGGCGCCACTTATGACGGCATTGCCTTCAATGCGCTAACAGAAGGCAATGGAACAAATGGCAATTCCGCCGGAGGTACTTTCTATACTATCGTTCCTAAATATGATGGCATCATAAAGATAGCTGTCGCAATAAACAAAGACAAAACCATGATTGTAGAGGAAGACGGCAAGGGCATGTCTGGATTTACCCAGAAAACGGAAAAATTCTATGGTTTCGAGACTATTGATGTGAAAGCCGGTAAAAGCTATAAGTGCTATGTAAGTGGCTCTAAGATGGGCTTCTATGGTTTAGTTTATAGCTATTCCACAGTGGCAGTTTCTACCCTCACCGACCGTAACTATGCATCTTATGTTCCTTCACGGAAGCTGGACTTCAGCAGCGCTGACGGCATCACGGCTTACATTGCTACAGGCCTGAATGCTGGTGGGACTGCTGTCGAGCTGCAAGAAGTCGACGTGGTTGCCGCAGGCACGCCCATCATCGTGAAGACCGACACTAAGGGTGCTACGGTGAACGTGCCTGTCACAACAGCCAGCGCTTCAGACACATCGAGCAACCTGCTCGTGGCCGGCGACGGCACGACTGCAGCCACCAACGAATACTACTTCCTGAAGGAAGACCAGTTCCACCAGGCTAACAGCGGCACGCTGCAGAGCGGCAAGGCTTACCTGCACATCACCAGCGGTGCACCTGTACTGTCGTTCGACTTCGGCAACACCACAGGCATTGAACAGACTCGCTGGGCTGCCGAGCACGCCACCGACGCCATCTATACTCTCGGCGGACAGCGCGTAAGCGATGCCAAGAAGGGCCTGTATATCAAGAACGGCAGAAAAATCATTGTGAAATAAATATTAATCATTAAAGAGCATACTTTTATGAAAAAGACATATATCATTCCAACTACAGACGAGATAGTGCTGAAAGCCTGCGGCCAACTGCTGGCTGGCTCTGGTGATGCGCCAACATTAGACGGCGGCGACTTCGAGTCGAGCGACCCTGTGCTTGCACCAGAATTAATTTTCTTTGAAGACTAAGCAACATTTCAATAAGCAAGAAAAGTCGCTGCCCTTTGCCGGGCGGCGGCTTTTTTATTATATTTGCAGGCGGAAAGACGAAACAACGGCATTACGTGATAACGAAATGACGAGATAACGGCATTACGAGATAACGATTTTTTAAAAAAATTTTCACTATGGAAATACATCGCTTCGGTTATTACTGGCTGGACACATGGGTGTTCGCTAACGTGATACAACTGGCAACGCAAGACTTTTGCGTGCGCTACTTGAACCACACGAACGATCCCTGCGGACGCCAGTTTGACCAGATGACACAGGCGGCGCGCTCTGCTCCTGCCAACATCGCTGAGGGCAACTCGCGCCATTCCACATCGAGGGAGACGGAAATGAAACTCACCGACGTGGCCCGTGCCAGTCTTGCCGAACTTGCCAACGACTATCTTAACTGGCTTTTGCGACAGGAGAACATTCCATGGTCTGTGCGCTCTGCTGAATATCAAGCGGTTTGCAACATGCCGCTTGACCGCCCGACATACAACGACGACATTCAGCACCAGAGCAGTATTCACATCCTAGCTCAGAAGCATAAGTTTGACCACTGGCTGGGCGGCACAGACTCCTGTGTGGCAGCGAACTGTCTGCTGGTGCTCTGCAATCGGCTTATCCTGATGATAACGCGTCACATAGAGCACCAACTTGAGACTTTCAAGGCGGAAGGCGGATTTACGGAGGGGCTCACTGCCGAGCGCCTGGCCTACCGCACACAGCAAAGCACGGAAGACAACGCTCCTCTCTGCCCCCAATGCGGAAAGCCAATGATAAAACGAATGGCAAGGAAAGGCATCAACTCGGGCAAGGAGTTCTGGAGTTGCACAAGATACCCGGAATGTAACGGGACGATGAAGATAACGAGATGACGAGAAAGAAATCACTCTCAATGCTTTTGGCGCTGGTAGCACTGCTGCTGGTGCTGACGGCATGCGAGAAAGAAATAATAGAGGACGACGACGCGCAGGAGCCTGCAGCGACAACACATGCTGTCAGCACCATAGAGAAGGCGCGCGCAAAGAGCGTGGCCGAGGTACTGCAGATGGAGGACGGCAGCGAGGTGTGCATAAAAGCCTATATCGTCGGATCAACGACACGCAGCATGAGCAACTTCGACCATACGAGCCCGTTCACGGGCAGTACGGCAATAGTGCTGGCCGACTTTCCGGCCGACGGAAGCGTGGTGATATATGACGACGAAGTGATGCCGGTTTGCCTGACGGACTGCAGCAAGAAAATACGCGCCGCACTGAACCTGGAGGATAATCCACAACTGTGGAACAGGCAAATCTACATCACCGCCACGAAAGGGACCTATCTCAGAGTGAGCGGCCTGCGCAAGGTAAAGGAATACGAACTGACAAGATAAGGACACAAGAAAAAAGAATGTTTCTCCCGCGGGAGAAACATTCTTCGCTTTATGTAAACTGCGGCATTACTGTGGCAGTTCAATCCATTTTACATAGCAGAAGTCCTGACGGTGAGGCAGGTTCTTGTTCTTAGGATACATGCGGACGGCGCTCTTGTACTGACCAGCCTGCTTAGGAGCAAGCGTAGCCTCGAAGGTGTAGTTGTTGCCCTCGCGGCCGACGAATTTAAGCGGCTCGATAGAGAAGATGCGCTCCTCGCCGTCCTTGTTGACGAGGATGTTGACCTTCTCCAGTCCGACAGCATCGTCAAGGCCCTGCTCGTTGATGACGTAGCGCAGGGTGTACTTGGTACCTGTATCACAGCCTGTGACAGGAAAATCCCACTCGGCGCTGACAACATTGATGGCATCCCAACGCTCTGCAACAGCCTCCTTCCACTGGGCGATATCCTTGGCAAGTTTGTAGTTGTCCTTGGAAATCTCCTTGAAGCGCTTGGCCTGCTTCTCGTAGAACTTAGAATAGTAGTCGTCGAGTTGGCGCTTCATTGTGTAGTGAGGAGCAATCTGGGCGATGGAATTCTTGATAACCTTTATCCAGCCCTCTGAAATGCCCTTCTTGTTCTTCTTATAGTAGAGAGGAACTATCTCGTTTTCAAGCAGACCGTAGATAGTTGCGGCATCGAGTTGATCCTGATAGCCCTGGTTCTGATAAGTACGCTTCTCAGTAAGTGCCCAGCCAGCGCCTTCGCGATAGCCTTCAAGCCACCATCCGTCTTTAACCGAAAGATTGACAACACCATTCATCTCGGCCTTCTCGCCAGACGTACCGGAAGCCTCCAACGGACGTGTAGGAGTATTCATCCAGATATCAACGCCCGAAACAAGGCGACGGGCAAGCAGGAAGTCGTAGTCCTCGAGGAAGATAATCTTGCCAAGGAACTCAGGACGCTGTGAAATCTCGTAGATCTTCTTGATAAGTCCCTGTCCGGCACCGTCGGCAGGATGTGCCTTACCAGCAAAGAGGAAGATAACGGGATGCTCTGCATCGTTGACAATCCTGGAAAGACGCTCAAGGTCGGTGAACAACAGGTGAGCGCGCTTGTAGGTGGCGAAACGACGGCAGAAGCCGATGACCAGAGCGTTGGGGTTCATCTTATCCAACAGCGAAACGACGCGCGAGGGGTCGCCCTGATTTTTGAGCCATGTCTCGCGGAACTGCTCCTTGATGTAGTCGAAGAGTTTCTGCTTAAGAGCCATGCGTGTAGCCCAAACCTCTTCGTCGCTAACGTTGTAGATGCCGTGCCAAATCTCTTCGTTTGACTGGTCGCTCATGTGGCTTGCGTCGAAATACTTGGCATAGACCTTGCGCCACTCTGTAGCAGCCCATGTGGGGAAGTGGACACCGTTGGTAACGTAGCCAACATGGTTTTCTTCGGGATAGTAGCCGTTCCAGATGGGTGCAAACATCTTCTGCGACACCCAGCCGTGGAGCATCGACACGCCATTGACCTCCTGACAGGTGTTGCAGGCAAAGGTTGACATGCAGAACTTCTCGTTGTGGTCTTCAGGATTGGTGCGGCCCATGCCGATAAACTCATCCCAGGAGATGCCGAGTTTCTGTGGGTAGGCACCCATGTACTTGCCGAACAGACCCTCGTCGAAATAGTCGTGGCCGGCGGGAACAGGTGTGTGGACAGTGTAGAGACCGCTGGCACGCACGAGTTCAAGAGCCTGGTTGAAGGTGAGGTGGTCTTCCTCGATGTAGTCAACAAGGCGCTGCAGGTTGCAGAGGGCAGCATGTCCCTCATTGCAGTGGTAGATGTCCTTCTTGATGCCCAGTTTCTTGAGCAGCAGCATACCACCGATGCCAAGAAGTATCTCCTGCTTAAGGCGGTTCTCCCAGTCACCACCGTAAAGGGCGTGGGTGATGGGCTTGTCGAACTCAGAGTTCATTTCGTTGTCGGTATCGAGCAGGTAGAGTTTTACACGACCTACATTGACACGCCAAACATAGGCATGAACCTGATAATTGGTATAGGGAACGTCGATAACCATAGGATTGCCGTCCTTGTCGAGTTGGCGCTCAACAGGAAGCGAGGCAAAGTTCTGGCTCTCGTAGTTGGCAATCTGCTGACCGTCGATAGAGAGGCTCTGGGTGAAATAGCCAAAGCGATACAGTAAACCTACGGCGCACATGTCGACATTGGAGTCGCTGGCCTCCTTGACATAGTCGCCTGCCAGCATGCCCAGACCGCCAGAATAAATCTTCAGGGCAGAGTGGATGCCATACTCCATGCAGAAGTAGGCCACAGACGGGCGCTTGCTGTCGGGCTTAACGTCTACGTAGTTGCGGAAAAGTTCGTAGACTGACTTGATACGCTTCATCAGCGCCTTGTCTTTAACGATTTCTTCCTTGCGCTGGAGGCTCATGCGCTCAAGCAGCATCACGGGATTGTGCTTAACCTCGTGGTAAAGTTGAGGGTCAAGGTCGCGGAAAAGGTCGCGAGCCTCATAGTTCCAGACCCACCACATATTGTGGGCAATTTCGTCCAAACATTTTAACTCAGCAGGCAGGCTTGACTTGACGGTCAACTCCTTCCACTGCGGAGCATTTGCATAATCGGCTTTAATCTTCATATAACAATGTTTAAAAAGAGTTTTTTCGTTATTTCGTTATTACGTTATTACGGGATGTCGTTATTACGGGATATCGTTATTACGGGATTCGTTATTACGGGGTTTCCCTACGACAGCGGATTGAACGGTATCGTGGCGCGCTGCTCTGCTTTGCGCAGGGCTATGTCGTAAGCCTCATAATAGTAATGGATAAACTCGCTCCACAGGGCTTTCTTGGAGAGAGCGCCAGCGTGCTTGCGGCACTCGTCGATCTGCTTCTTGCTAAATCCTGAGAAGCGGGCAACGGTGTCCTTGATATTATCGGCAACCTCACTGTAGTTATAATCAGTGCGATGGATTACCTTGACGCCGTCCTCAAGTTCGCAGTCATGGCCAAACACACCGTTTGCCCACAAGCCGAAGCCGGCGAGATCAGTTGTGATGCAGGGCACATGGAAGGCGACGGCCTCAAGCGGAGTATAGCCCCACGGCTCGTAGTAAGAGGGATAAATGCAAAGGTCATTGCCGAGCACTACGTCGTAGTAACTCATATTTATAATGCCATCCTTGCCGTCAAGATAGCAGGGAAGGAAGATAACCTTGACATTGTCTTCGGGACGATTGTGCATATCGTAATACTTCATCATGCCAAGGACATTGTCGTGGCTCATGTTGTGAAGCCAGTGGGTAATCTGGGGAACTTCGAGCGGGCCGGAAGAAGCGCAGGCACCTGTCGTCTCAACTTCGCGAAGGCGCTGCTGCAAGTCCTTGCGCGGTTCGCCCACCCATCCGGGCACTTCGATGAAGGCAACAACCTTCTTCTTAAGTTCGCGTGTGCGCAACAGGCGATTCATTGCCTCAAGGAAAACGTCGATGCCCTTGTTGCGGAATTCGTAACGTCCGGAGGTAGAAACGATAAGGGTATCGTCGTCGAACTGCTCGCCGAGAAGGGCGCAGGCAACATTGAGCAACTTGCGGCGCGCTGCTCTGCGCTTGCGGGCAAACTTGGCTGACGGCGTAGGCACAAAACTATCGTCAAAGCCATTAGGCAACACAACGTCGTTTTCTAATGATTTTATCTGTTCTGTCTGCTCTTCAATCTTTTCGTGCTGTTCTTGAATAAGTGCTAACATACCTGGAATAATTCTTCTTTCGTCCCATGACTCTATTTCACCTGTCTCTGTATTATGTATTACAGCACTTGGATATATTTCAGCTACTTCTTCTGCTATAAAACCAGGCAATAGCTGATCTTTCATATCTTTATATTGAAGTTTTGCATCTTCATTATATATAAATTGAACAGGCTTTAATTCTAATAACTTGTGAGGATTTAAACTTTCATCTTTTAACACATTTATACCATGTTTATAACGTTTGGAAGATGAAGAACTATATGCTAAATTATTACCATTCCATGATAAATACGAATATGAACCTTCTAATTCTCTTATATAACTATTTGTTTTACCATTTGTAAGAATAAAGTTTCCTGATATATCTATATTGATTTCAATAGAGCCTACAATGAAATGTATATAGTCGGTGCCTGTATAGTAAGTTTCATTATAATCATCTCTTTTTTTCACCAATATTATATCAAAAAACATCAAATAAGTATATATCCATAACAAAATTTGCTAATATATACATGCATTCATGAATAGTAAATGTAATGATGTAGATTCAAATCTTTATCCATAGTTTTTATAAAAGCATCCCTATGGGAAAACTACGACATATAGAACAAAAAAGACCTATATAAACATCTTATAAGGTCTACATTTATTATCTAAATTTTTATATAATGCTAATAAATTATTATCATTATCTAATATAAATGCCATATCACTATCAAATAGTTTATCTAAAATAACACCATTTCTAACTTTAAAAGCGATATCTTTATTAACATTAATTCTTTCTATATTAGGAAAAGCCTCTAAGATATTAATAAGTTCATAATTACCATTATTAATATCATCTAATGTATAACTCTTATCAATTGTAAAGTTACCTATTCTAGTCCTAACCAAAGTATTCATAACCGCAGGAACATCCAACTTCTTTCCAATATCTCTAATAAGTGCTCTAATATATGTTCCTTTACTAACAGTAGTTTTAATTTTAAAATATATTTTAATGATATTGATAAAGAAACCATTACTGAATGGAAAGATAGTTATGATAATACTAAGCAATATCCTGCTGTATTACCAACTAAGGGATACTATAATGTCTGTAACGGTAGCATGGGAATCGCAGTCGGTCTTGCGGCTTCTATTCCACAGTACAACCTCTGCGAAATGAATAAGGCACTTGAATATCTGCTTCTGAATCCAGACTGTGACTTTGAAGATATATACATAG
Source organism: uncultured Prevotella sp. (assembly GCA_937877595.1). GTDB lineage: Bacteria > Bacteroidota > Bacteroidia > Bacteroidales > Bacteroidaceae > Prevotella. The sequence continues at coordinate 538 of CALFIY010000106.1, read as the reverse complement.
CACCAGATTTCGCAACGGGCGCAGTATTATTAAATGAAGACGAAGTTAAATCTTCAACGAAAAAAGGCTTTGGTTTCGCTTGTAAGTTGCGCAGCGTAGTAGACTATGATAAAAAGGAAAATTGTTTTGTAGTAACTGAAATCCCATATGGCGTTTACACAAACACAATCTGTGGCGAGTTAGAAGAAATAATTAATGGAGAGGAAAACCCAGGAGTTGACAGATTTAACGACCTCACAGGTAAAACCCCATTAATCAAAATCTATTTGACGAAGCGCGCGAACCCAAACAAAGTATTAAAATATCTATTCAAAAATACTTCACTCCAATCATATTATTCAATCAACTTTACAATGCTTGATAATGGCCGCTTTCCAAAAGTATTCACATGGAAAGAAATGCTTCAAGCCCACATCGACCACGAAAAAGAGGTATATAAACGAGGTTACGAATACGACCTTCGCAAAATCGAAGACCGCCTCCATATCCTCGATGGCTTACTCATCTGTCTCGCAAACATCGACGAAGTCGTCCGCAT
>CALFIY010000105.1 GCA_937877595.1 uncultured Prevotella sp. | reverse complement strand
GGTGCTGCTCTTTCCCGCCGTCTTCTGTCTGGCCGCAGGCATCTTCATCGGAGCCATATGGGCCAACCAGTCGTGGGGACGATACTGGGGATGGGACCCGAAGGAGGTGTGGGCGCTAATCACACTGATGGTCTACGCCATACCACTCCACCGCCAGACATTCGCGTGGCTCCGCAAGCCATTGTGGTATCACCTCTACCTGCTGCTGGCCTTCCTCAGCATTCTGATGACATATTTCGGCGTGAACTATTTCCTGGGCGGCATGCATTCGTATGCCTGAACCTGAATTGGCTCCATTCGTCAGGATACAATGCCCTTAGAGCCAGACTTCCCCGATGGCTCTGGGTGTCAAAAAAGATCATTCGGTCCACATAACCAATCAGAGTTATTTTGCTAAAACCCAAAAGGAAACACGCCAATTTGCAGAATGTGCAGTTCATGCTCATAATGTTTCTCAGATTCTCTGTAATGTACTGATAATCAGTTCCCGTCTGGCCGCCGCGCAGACAGCGGTCGAAGAGTAAGCCTCTGAGCATTGCAAAAACATTGTGGGGCACGAGTCCAGGGTTCTGGATTTCGTGCTCCACATTATTAATATATATACGCGCGCGCGACAGGGTCAACAAAAAAGGCTGTGAATCACAGCCTTGCTCAAAACGCTACCGCCAAAAGGCTTCTGCTACAATTCGTCGGGGAATTCGCCGTCGAACTGCTCATGCCATGGCAGTCCCTGCACATTCAACTGCTCCATGAAGGGGTCTGGGTCGAACTGCTCGACATTCCACACACCTGGTTTGCGCCAGAGTCCCTTCAGCAGCATCATTGCGCCGATCATTGCAGGCACGCCGGTGGTGTAACTCACGCCCTGCATTCCTGTTTCCTTGTAGGCAGCCTGGTGAGAGCAGTTGTTGTAGACATAGTATGAGCGCTGCTTTCCGTCCTTTACGCCCTTGATGCGGCAGCCAATGCTTGTCTCGCCGTCGTAGTTCTCTCCAAGATCCTGAGGATTGGGCAGGACGGCCTTCAGGAACTGCAATGGAACTATCTTAACACGTTCCACGCCGGTGCCGTCGGCTTTCGGGGCCTCGTAAACGACTTCGTCGATACGGCTCATGCCTATATTCTGTATCACATCGAGATATGTGAGATACTGCTGGCCAAATGTCATCCAGAAACGGGCTTTCCGTATCGACGGGAAGTTGAGTACGAGCGACTCCAACTCTTCGTGGTGCATCAGATAACTTTCGCGCGGACCGATATTCGGGTAGTCGATTGGCTGGTGAACGCTGAGCGGTTCCGTCTCAAGCCATTTGCCATCCTCATAGTACAGCCCCTTCTGCGTAATCTCGCGTATGTTTATCTCAGGATTGAAATTGGTGGCAAAAGCCTTGTGGTGGTTTCCGGCATTGCAGTCGATGATATCAAGTTGCGTCATCTCGTCGAAATGGTGCTTTGCTGCATAGGCGGTATAAATGCCGCTCACACCCGGGTCGAAGCCGCAGCCGAGGATAGCAGTCAGTCCGACCTTCTCGAAGCGCTCGCGATAGGCCCACTGCCATGAGTATTCAAAATGGGCCTCGTCCTTAGGTTCATAGTTGGCCGTGTCAAGATAGTGGCAACCGCTGGCCAGACAGGCTTCCATGATTGTAAGATCCTGATATGGCAGCGCAAGGTTTACGACAAGTTCCGGCTTGTAACTGTCAAACAGTGCCGTCAACTGCTCAATGCTGTCGGCATCCACCTGTGCCGTCTGCAATTTCGGCAACTTGTGATACCGCTGCTTCAGTGCGCTTACTATGTCGTCGCACTTCTCGCGCCGGCGCGAGGCAATCATCAATTCTGTAAACACACCGGCATTCTGCGCCATCTTGTGAGCCGCTACGGTAGCCACACCGCCTGCTCCGATCATTAGAACTCTTGACATAAATATGTTTCCTTTATTTCCCTTTGTTTGTAAGGCAAAGGTACGATTAAGCGAGCGGAATACAAAATAAAAAACGTTTTTTTACTTTTATTCCAAAACTTCTTCAAAAAGAAACAAAACAGGATAAAAAATTTCTTTGAAAGGAAACAAAGCAACAGTAAAGTTTCTTTCTGAAGAAAAAAGGCTGGTTTTTCTTTTGGCGTTTACACTCTTCTTCTTACCTTTGCAGCCGAATATTAAGGGGTGCCGTCCTGTTTTGGCGGCTGAGATAATACCCTCCTTAACCTGATGCGGACAATGCCGACGTAGGGATGAATGTTCAAACAACGCGTAACATACATATCCAGACAATGAAGAAACTTTTGTTTTCCGTTGCACTGATGAGTGCAGCATCTGCCGTGGCACAAGATGCCGTGGTCTACGACTCCAGCCGCGTGGAGCGCCTTCAGGAAGTTGTGGTAAAGGGCGTGAGGGCTCAGAAGAATGCGCCCTACGCCGTGAGCAACATCCGCAAACAGGAACTCAACGCCTTCTCCAACACAGGGCGCGAACTTCCGTTCCTCTTTGCCCGCACTCCCGGCGTTATGGCCTGGGGCGAAAACGGTCTTGGCACCGGTACGACGTACATGCGCATCCGCGGTGCAGGCGATTCGCGCATCAACGTGACGCTCGACGGAGTGCCCCTAAACTCTCCGGAAGACCAGTGCGTCTTCTGGGCTAACATGAATTCGTACGCATCACTGCTGGGAAGCGTGCAGATACAGCGCGGAGTGGGAACGTCGACCAATGGCGACGGCGCCTTCGGCGGCACGGTAGCCCTGGCATCCGCCACACCGCTCACCACGCGCAGCCTTGAGGTTTCGGCGGCCTACGGTTCGTACAACACGATGAACGCCGGCCTGAAATTCTCAACAGGACTGCTTTTCAATCATCTCATCTTCGACGGAGCGTATCACGAGACGCGCACCGACGGATATATCCACGGCACCAGCGGACGCAGCGGCTCATACTACGGCGGTCTGACATGGATGGGCGACAATTTCCAGATACGCTATAAGAACATCGGCAACTTCGAGAAGACCGGACAGGCATGGAACGGCATTACGGCAGGCGACAACGACCTCAGTCTGATGGACGGCACATACGGCGCGTCGACTGGCATCCGCACCTACCGCGACCTCTATCAGAAAGGCCTCGGTCGCTACAATACGCTGTACGAACGCCTGAAGTACGACGCCAACGGCAATTTCCTGCAAGACCTCGACGGCAACTACATGACCGAGCGATACACCATGGTAGACGGCTCGCTCTGGGACAAGACCACCGACAATTTCTGGCAGAGCCATAACATTCTGTCGGCGGCCTGGGACATCGACGAACACTGGAGTACTACCGCCTCGCTGCACTATACATACGGCTACGGCTACTATCGCGAACTCCGCCCCAGCAACAAACTGTCGAAATTTGGCATGACGGCAACGTCAGGTGACGGCTCGAACATCAAGCGCGCTGATTTCATACGCAAGAAAGGTCTGTCGCAGAACACCTGCGGTGCAGTTTGGAATGCCAACTACCGCGACGAGCAGTGGGACGTGGTGCTTGGACTTTCTGCACAGCAGTTCCGCGGCAACCACTTCGGCTACGTCACCTATACCGACAATCCATGGGTTCTTGCCAAATACCTCTCGCTCGGCGACTACCAATACTACGACTCTGACGCCGAAAAAGACGACTATAGTTACTTTGTCAAGGCCGCCTATCACATCAACGACCAGTGGGATGTCTTCGGTGACATTCAGATGCGCTCTGTCGGCTATCGCACAGACGGCATAAACGACAAGTTCTACGACGACGGCTCGGGCTATTATAACCAGCAACTCGACATCGACAAGCAGTACAACTTCTTCAACCCTAAGGCAGGATTGAGTTGGCATCAGGGCAATCATCTTGCATATGCTTCTGTCGCCATCAGCCACCGCGAGCCTGAGCGCAACAACTTCACCGACAACGGCTCCTACCCTGCCCCGCGTCCGGAGAAACTTACCGACTACGAGATAGGCTATACCTACAACTCCAACAGCCTGCGCTTCGGAGCCAACGTCTACTACATGAAATATACAGACCAGTTTGTTCAGACCGGACAGGTCAGCGACATCGGCGAAAACCTCACTACAAATATCGACGACTCCTATCGCCTCGGACTGGAACTGCAGGCAGGACTGGAAATAACGCCGTGGCTGTCGGTAGACCACAATATGGCTGTCAGCCGCAACAGCATTCACGACTTCGACGAAGTGGTGGAAGACTGGGACAACGGTTCGCAGACCATCCACTACGACCGCTCGACGCTGGCCTTCTCTCCCTCGCTGCTGAGCAATACTTTTGTCAGTCTCCACCATCGCGGATGGCAGGCCACATGGCATACCGCCTACGTCGACCGCCAGTATCTCGACAACACCGAATGTGAGGAGCGCTCACTGCCAGCCTACAGCGTGTCAAACTTCAACGTGAGTTACACCACGCCGCTGCGCCGCCTGGGCATCAAGGAAGCCATCTTCGCCCTCAACATGAACAACGTGTTCAACCGCCACTACGCTGCCAGCGGATGGGTCTACTCTGCCATCTACGCCAGCGGCGGCCACCCCAACGACAACCGCTACTATCAGATAGGCTTCATCCCCTCTGCCGGCTTCACCATGATGGGAAGCGTGACACTGCGATTTTGACTGAGTTGACAGGAAAGGGGCTGTCGTAAAAAAAAAAATCTAAATTATGGCTTACGAATTCCTTTCATCCCACTGGCTTGACATCCTGACCACTGTGCTTGGTCTGGCATACATTCTGCTGGAATACCGCGCCAGTGTATGGATGTGGGCCGTAGGCTTTCTCATGCAGTCGCTGGGCATTGTGCTCTACTATCAGAAGGGCCTCTATGCCGACTGCGGCATGGAGTTCTACTATCTGTCAATGACCGTCTATGGCTACTGGCGCTGGATGCGTGGCGGCAGCGGGCGCCAGCCACAGCCCATCACCCATTTTCCGCCACGACTGATAGCACCGTGGCTCGCGCTGACCGCAGCGGTGTGGGCAACCATCTACTGGCTCCTCGTCACGTTCACCAACAGCACCGTGCCGCTTGCCGACAGTTTCACCACAGCGCTCAGCATCCTCGGAATATGGGCTCTCGCCCACAAATATGTAGAGCAGTGGGCCATCTGGATTGCCGTCGACGTGGTGAGCAGTGCCCTCTACTTCTACAAAGACATTCCGTTCAAGGCCTCACTCTATGCTCTCTATGTAGTGATTGCCATCCTCGGATGGCGCAAATGGCACAAGGCGGCACGCTCGTGAGACCATCCTGAAAGAGCGGGCGCAAGACGTCTGTACGCTTGCCGTTTTCATTACAACAGCTGTGGCAAAAACTACAGCTGTTGTAATTTTTTTAAAAACAGCTAAAATTTTTGCCACAGCTGTTGTAATTTTTTTAAAAACAGCAAGAATTTTTGCCAAAGCAGTTATTTCCGTCGGAAACGCTGTTGCACGGGGCGGAAAAAAGCAAAAGAGTGTTTTTTATTTTTTTAAGTTTCTACGTCACAAGCGTTTCACTGGAAATGCGTACCTTTGCTGAGATAAATACAGCGAAGAAGAAAAAGATGGCTTCAATAGAAATACGCAAGGTGACGACACGCCGCGACCTCGACACTTTCATACAGGTGCACTACGACCTGTATCGCGGAAACAAATTTGACGCACCAAACCTATACCGCGACGAGGTGCGCACCTTCAGCAAGGACAAGAACGCCGCCTTTGAGTTTTGCGAGGCAGACTACTTTGTGGCCTTTCGCGACGGCAAGGCCGTGGGTCGCGTAGCCGCTATCATCAATCGCCGCGCCAACGAGCAGTGGCAGCGCCAGAGCGTACGCTTCGGCTGGCTCGACTTTGAGGACAACCCAGACGTCAGCCGCGCGCTGCTCGACACCGTTGCCATGTGGGGACGCGAGCGCGGCATGACGGAAATAGTGGGGCCGCTTGGCTTCACCGACATGGACCCCGAGGGAATGCTCACGCGCGGTTTCGACCAACTCGGCACAATGGCGACAGGTTACAACCATCCATACTATCCGCAGCATATGGAACAGATGGGAGGATGGGAAAAAGACAACGACTACGTGGAATACAAACTCTACGTGCCAAAGGAGGGAATGCCTGAGAAGTTTCTCAAGATTGCCGAGATGGTACAGAAACGCTACAACCTGCATACCGTCAAGATAAAGCGCAGCCAGATTTTCGGCAAAGACCAATACGGACGCAAGGTGTTCGATGTCGTCAACCGTACCTTCGGCCACCTCTACGGATACTCCGAAATGTCCGACCATCAGATTGACGAGTATGTCAAGATGTACTATCCCGTGCTCGATATGAACCTGCTTTGCATCGTAGAAGACTGGAACACTCCCGGCCATGACGTTGTGGGAGTGGGCATCACCATTCCCTCGCTCACCCGTGCACTGCAGAAATGCCGCAACGGACGTCTGTGGCCCTTCGGATGGTGGCACGTGCTGCGCGCATTGAAGATGCGCAAGACCGACGTCGTCGACCTGCTCCTCATCGGAGTGCTGCCCGAATACAGAAAGAAAGGCGCCAACTCGCTGCTCTTCTACGACCTCATCCCATGGTATCAGAAATACGGCTTCAAGTGGGGCGAGACCCACGTTGAGATGGAAACCAACGACAAGGTGCAGAGCCAGTGGCAATATCTGGACCATGAGCAACACAAGCGCCGCCGCTGCTACAAGAAACCACTATGACAGACGAAACAACCATAATCCCACAGGACGTCGTCGACTATGGCGACGAGAATATCAAGACCCTGACGGGCCTGGAACACATCCGCCTACGCCCTGGCATGTATATCGGAAGGCTCGGCGACGGTTCGTCGGCCGAAGACGGCATTTACGTGCTGCTGAAAGAAGTGTTCGACAACTCCATCGACGAGTTTAAGATGCATGCCGGCGAGCGCATCGAGGTGAATATTGAAGATGGGCTGCGCATTTCAGTGCGCGACTACGGCCGAGGCATCCCGCAGGGAAAACTGATAGAGAGCGTAAGTATCCTTAACACCAGCGGAAAGTTCGATTCAAAGGCTTTTAAAAAGTCAATAGGGCTGAATGGTGTCGGCGTGAAAGCCGTCAATGCGCTGAGCGCACGCTTCGAGGTGGCCTCGTTTCGCGACGGCAAGGTGCGCCGTGCCGTCTTCGAGCGCGGCGAACTGGTGAGCGACACCACCGAACCGACACAGGATGAGAACGGCACATACATCTTCTTCGAGCCCGACGACACGATGTTCATCGGCTATCAGTTCCACGACGAGACAGTAGAGACCATGCTCCGCAACTATACCTACCTCAACACGGGGCTGACAATAATGTACAACGGTCGCCGCATCATCTCGCGCCACGGGCTGGAAGACCTGCTCAAGGACCGCATGACCAACGATGCACTCTATCCCATCGTCCACCTGAAGGGCGACGACATTGAGATAGCCTTCACCCATGCCAACCAGTATGGCGAGGAGTACTACTCGTTTGTCAACGGACAGCACACCACGCAGGGCGGCACCCACCAGAGCGCTTTCAAGGAGCACATCGCCAAGACCATCAAGGAATACTTCGGCAAGTATGAGTATGGCGACATCCGCTCAGGCATGGTGGCCGCAATAGCCATCAACGTGGAAGAGCCGCTCTTTGAAAGCCAGACCAAGATAAAACTCGGCTCGCTCACCATGGCTCCCATACCTAATGACAGCAAGCAGCCGGCACCTCCAACCATCAACAAATACGTTGGCGACTTCATAAAACAGGAAGTAGACAACTATCTGCACATCCACCAGGACGTGGCAGAGGTGATAGAACAGAAGGTAAAAGAGAGCGAGCGCGAGCGCAAGGCTATGGCCGGTGTCACAAAACTGGCCCGCGAGCGTGCCAAAAAGGCCAATCTGAACAACCGCAAGTTGCGCGACTGCCGCATCCATTTCTCCGACGTCAAGAACGAGCGCAAGGAGGAGAGTTGCATCTTCATCACCGAGGGCGACTCGGCCAGCGGCAGCATCACCAAGAGCCGCGACGTCAACACGCAGGCTGTCTTCTCGCTGCGCGGCAAGCCCCTCAACTCGTTCGGCCTGACCAAGAAAGTAGTCTACGAGAACGAGGAGTTCAACCTTCTTCAGGCTGCCCTCGACATTGAAGAAGGACTCGACACGCTGCGCTACAACAAAGTAATAGTGGCCACCGATGCCGATGTCGACGGTATGCACATCCGTCTGCTCATCATAACTTTCTTCCTGCAGTTTTTCCCGGAACTGATAAAGAAAGGCCATGTCTACGTACTTCAAACACCACTCTTCCGCGTGCGCAACCGCCGCACAAAAATAAAGAACAAAAAGGTGCTCGCCGACGAAGACGCCAGACAGGCCGCACGCCAGCCGCAGCAAAAGAAGAGCGACTTCGTGACACGCTACTGCTACAGCGAGGAAGAGCGCATCAGCGCCATCAACGACCTTGGCCCCGATCCTGAGATAACGCGCTTCAAAGGTCTTGGCGAGATTTCGCCGGAAGAGTTTGCTGGTTTCATCGGTCCCGACATACGCCTCGAACAGGTGACGCTCAACAAGAACGACCAGGTGCAGAAACTGCTCGAATACTACATGGGTAAGAATACACCTGAACGCCAGAACTTCATCATCGACAACCTCGTGATAGAAGAAGACCGCCCTGAAGAGGAAGAATAATCCACAAGTCATAATTCATAGTTTTTACGACAACTCCTTTTGCTTTTTGCGACCGCTCGGCTCCGCCGCTTTGACATTGGTCAAAGAATGTTCAATGGAAAACTGTCAACTGTCAACTATCAACTGTCAACTAAAAAAAATGTTCTTCCGTAAGACACTTGTCCTTGCAATGTTGCTTGTCAGCACATCACTGGCAGCACAGAAAAACGACGACATACCACTGCGCAAACTGCAGATAGCCGAGATAACCGTCAACAATCTCTACGTAGACAGCGTTGACGAGAAAAAACTCGTTGAGGATGCCATACGTGGCATGATAGAAAAACTCGACCCACACAGCAGTTACATGACAGCCAAGGAGGTGAAGGCCGCCAACGAGCCGCTGCAGGGCAACTTTGAAGGCATCGGCATACAGTTTAACGTGGTGGAGGACACGCTGCTCGTGATACAGACCATCACTGGCGGCCCGTCGGAGAAGAAAGGCGTGATGGCCGGCGACCGCGTTGTCAGCGTCAATGACACCACTATTGCCGGCGTAAAAATGCCGCGCGAGGAAATGGTACGCCGCATGCGCGGACCGAAAGGCACAAAGGCAGTGCTCGGAGTGGTGCGCCGCGGCGTGAGCGACACTCTGCGCTTTGTCATAACACGCGACAAGATTCCCCTCAAGTCTGTCGACGCCACTTATATGATACGCCCAGAAGTTGGATACATACGTATTGGCAATTTCGGCGCACAAACCTATGACGAATTCAAGGAAAGCCTCGCCTCTCTGCTCGGCCAGGGCATGAAGACACTCGTGCTCGACCTGCAGGAAAACGGTGGAGGATATCTGCATGCCGCAGTAGAGATAGCCGACGAACTGCTGGCCGACAACGAACTGATTGTCTACACCGAGGGGCGCAGGATGCGCCGCCACGACTACATCGCCACGTCGGGCGGAATGTTTGAGACAGGACGCGTGATAGTGCTTGTCGACAGTTACTCGGCTTCTGCCTCTGAAATTGTGACAGGAGCCATACAGGACCACGACCGTGGAATAGTCGTAGGGCGTCGCACCTTCGGCAAGGGACTTGTGCAGCGCATTTTCGACCTGCCCGACGGTTCGGTGATACGCCTCACCACGGCCCACTACTATACGCCCGTCGGCCGATGCATTCAGAAGCCATATAAAAAAGGTAACCAGCGCGACTACGCCATGGATCTTATCAACAGGCTGAAGAGCGGCGAACTGACAAACGCTGACAGCATACACTTTGCCGACTCGCTGCGCTTCTTCACGCTCAAGGAGCATCGCGCAGTATACGGCGGAGGCGGAATAATGCCCGACTACTATGTGCCGCTTGACACTACAAAATACACACCATTCAACCGCCAGTTGAACGCAAAGTCGATATCAATAAATGCTTACCTGCGATATGTCGACAACAACCGTAAGCAACTGAAAAAGAAATATCCTACGTTCGAGAAATTCCATCGGGAGTATGAGATACCTCAGAAACTGATCGACGAAATAGTGGCAGAAGCCGCAAAACAGAAGATTACACCAAAGGACGACGAAGAACTGCAACGTACTCTGCCCTATCTTTGCAATCAGTTGAAAGCACTGATAGCGCGCGACCTTTGGTCGACAACGGAATACTTTGTCATTATCAATGAGACGAGCGATATCGTAAATCGCGCGCTGCAACTCATTGACCAGCAACAGTAGAGACAGGCGCCTGGCGCGTATACACGGCAATCGTGTTATTTCCCACGGTAGTGAAACTGCGTAGCGCCACTGCCGTAGGAACTTTTGGTGCCACCGTACCACCTGCCACCACGACGGGCGCTGTTTCCACGCGCACCTCGTCCCACATTCCGGCAGCAAAAAAAGCCTCGTGGGTCTGCCTACCTCCTTCCACTATCAGCGACTGCACGCCCTGCTGATACAGGTCGGCTATCAACTGAGGCAGTTGGCGCTGGCGCGTCAGCACGATGCGCTTCGGCGAAGGGCCGTACCAGTGGCGCACGTTGAGTTGTGGGTGTTCGCGCTCCTCTGTGGTGTGACCAACAAGAATAGCATCCTCTTCCGACCGCATTTTGTGAGAAAGCATCAGCGTCTGCTCGTTGCTGAGCAGGATGGCGCGGCCACCGTCGTCGATAAATCCGTTGGCGGTCTGCGCCCACTTCACTATGATATACGGGCGATGCTCGGCGTGATAGGTGAAAAAGCGGCGGTTGAGCCAGCGACACTCTTTCTCCAAAATTCCGACAGTGACGCTGATGCCTGCCTCGCGCAGACGCGCAATGCCGCGCCCCTTGACCTGCGCGAACGGGTCTTCGCATCCCACCACGACACGCTTCACTCCCTTGCGCACAATAAGGTCGGCGCAGGGCGGTGTCTTGCCGTAGTGCGCGCATGGTTCCAGCGAAACGTAGACAGTAGCCTCCGGCAGCAGATGCTCGTCGGCCGGCCTCACACTGTTGAAGGCATTCACCTCGGCATGACCCTCGCCATAGCGCACGTGATAGCCCTCGCCGATAATCCTTTCGCGAGCCACTATCACTGCTCCCACCATCGGGTTAGGACGCGCGCCGTGCAGCCCGTTGGCTGCCAACTGCAGGCAGCGCTGCATGTATCTCTCGTCTGTAATCTCTTGGTTCATCTCTCTGCGAAAAAAATTTGCTTTTTTATTTTACATTCCTCTCGCTTATCCGTACCTTTAACTGCGTTGAAAGTACTCTCGCTCGGGAATGAAAATAAAAAATTTGCTTTTTTATTTTACATTCCTCTCGCTTATCCGTACCTTTGCACTATGACCTACAGCCAGTTGTGGCACACTCTTATACCACTCTACGACGAAGCCGAGGCAAAAGCCATTGCACAGATGGTGTTCGACATCCGCTACGGACTGTCGCTGGCCGATGTTCTGATGGGCAAAGATAGGCAATTATCGACAGACGACCAAGCAGAACTACAGAAAATTAGCCAGCGCTTGCAACAGCACGAACCCGTACAGTATGTGCTTGGCATTGCCGAATTCTACGGGCGGCGCTATGCCGTAGACCGCCGCGTGCTGATACCCCGTCCGGAGACAGCCGAACTCTGCCAGTGGGTCATCGACAGCCAGAGGGAGACCCCCCAGAGGCCATGCAACATTCTCGACATCGGCACCGGCTCAGGTTGCATTGCCATAACACTTGCCAAGGAAATTCCGACGGCTACCGTTGCCGCCTGCGACATTTCTGCCGATGCCCTCTGTGTGGCACGCGACAATGCCGAGCGTCACCACGCCAGCGTAAACTTCTTTCAGGCCGACATCCTCACTTGTCAACTGTCAACTGTCAACTGTCAACTGTCAACTATCAACTTAATCATCAGCAACCCCCCTTATATTATTAATAAGGAACGCGCGCGCATGAGCGACAACGTACTGCGCTATGAGCCCCATCAAGCGCTCTTTGTAGACGACAGCGATCCGCTGCTCTTCTACCGCGCAATAGCCCGGCTGGGCACAGTGCTGATGAACGGCGGCGGTCTGCTGTACTTCGAAACAAACCCTCTCCTCGCCGACGAAACGCTGCAGATGCTAAGTCGAAACGGCTATCACGACATCGAGATACGCCACGACCAATACGGACGCCGTAGAATGATTCGCGCAACACTATGACACCAAAGAACGAAAACGAGGCATTCCTCCAGTTGGCTGCACTCTGCGCCCAGAGCGAGCACTGCCAGTATGAAATGCTTGAGAAGATGCGACGCTGGCAGTTGCCCGAGTCGGAGCAGGCTGCTGTGATGGCGCGCCTTACAGCCGAACGCTATGTCGACGACGAACGCTATGCCCGCGCCATGGTAAAAGACAAAATCCGCTACAACAAATGGGGACGGCGCAAAGTGGAACAGGCTCTCTGGACAAAGCATATCGACGAAGAGATACGTCGCAGCGTGATGAACGAGATTGACGACGGCGAGTATCTGCAAGTGCTGCGTCCTCTGCTGCAACAGAAGCGGCGCTCCACGCGCGCTGCATCCGACTATGAGATGCGACAGAAACTGGTTCGCTTTGCCCTTAGCCGCGGCTTCGACTTTGCAATAATCCGCCAGTGTATTGACGTTCCCGAAGACCTTGACGATGCTGAAGACGAACTTTCTGAGTAGGCTGCTCGACGTCATATCGCCACGCAGTTGCTGCGTCTGCGGCCGACGGCTGAGCATCAGCGAACAGTCGATATGCGCTCCGTGCTACATGCAACTGCCCAGGACTTCATTCCAGCACTCCCCGAAAGACAATATCATGGCCCGGTGTTTCTGGCACCTCACTCCCGTGGAGCACGCCGCAGCCCTGTTTTTCTACGAGCCTAAATCGGAAGCAGCGCAGATGGTGCTGAAACTGAAATACGGCGACCAGCCGGAAATAGGCACCGACCTTGGCAGAATGATGGCCGAGGAGATGATGCTCGACGACTTTTTCCATGACATAGATTGCATCGTGCCGGTGCCACTCACGCGGCGCCGACAGTGGCAGCGCGGCTACAACCAGAGCAAAATGCTGGCCGAAGGCATAGCCGAAGTGACCCGACTGCCCATCGCAGCCCGTGCGCTGCAGCGCAGGCAATTCCGCAAAAGCCAGACAAAGATGACGAAATGGGACCGGCGCACCAATGTGACCGACGCCTTCGTGCTGCGCCGTACCGACGACATCATGGGGAAGCACGTGCTGATAGTCGACGACGTATGTACCACGGGAGCCACGATGCTTGCCTGCGCCGATGCCATGAAGGGCGTGGCGAGGAGCGTCAGTTTCCTAAGCCTTGCCTTCACCAAGCGATGATACAAAAGATTACAGTTTTTTCGCTCGTGATGTAAAATCTTTGTACTTTTGCCGTCGCAAACATTTTTCAGCAAATTCAGAAAAAAAGATATACAATGGACACTATCAAAAAACTCTTTGCACAGAAGTTGATGGACATTCAGGCCATCAAGTTGCAACCTGCCAACCCCTTTACGTGGGCCAGCGGCTGGCACTCACCCATTTATACCGACAACCGCAAGACCCTGGGCTACCCTGAGGTACGCTCCTTTGTAAAACTGGAACTGTGCCATCTCATACAGCAGCAGTTCCCCGAGGCCGACGCCGTGGCAGGCGTTGCGACGGGAGCCATAGCACAGGGAGCACTTGTGGCCGACGAACTCGGACTGCCTTACTGCTATGTGCGGCCAAAGCCTAAAGACCACGGAATGGGCAATCAGGTGGAAGGCGAATTGAAGCAGGGCGCGCGCGTAGTAGTTGTGGAAGACCTCATCTCTACCGGAGGCTCCAGCCTCAAGGCTGTGGAGGCTCTGCGTCAGGCCGGCGCCGAGGTGGTGGGCATGGTAGCATCGTTCACCTATGGTTTCCCCGTTGCCGCAGAGGCTTTTGAGAATGCCGGCGTACGTCTGGTGACGCTGAGCGACTACGAGGCAGTGCTTCAGCAGGCTTCTGCCACAGGCTATATACGCCAGGAAGACCTTGCCGTGCTTCAGGAGTGGCGCAAGAACCCATCAGAATGGGGAAAATAAGACTATCAACAAACGAAGATACCGCAATGAGCAAGTTTGAAAGCAGCGTAAAGCAGATACCATATCCCGTGGCCGATGTCTATAGAAACATCAGCGACCTCAGCAACCTTGAACGCGTTCGCGACCGCGTTCCAAGCGACAAACTAAGCGACTTCCAGTTCGACCGCGACACCGTACAGGTAAACGTTCCGCCCGTGGGACTTATCAAACTGCGCATCATAGAGCGCGAAGAACTGAAATGCGTAAAGTTTGAAACCGAGCAATCGCCAATGCCTTTCAATCTGTGGATACAGGTGCTGCCTGTAGACGAGATGACAAGCAAGATGCGCGTCACGGTAAAGGCCGACATTCCATTCATGCTGAAGGGAATGGTGAGCGGACCGCTGCAGGACGGCGTGGAAAAGATTGCCGACGCACTGGCACAGGTGCCGTATGTCTGAATTTAAGATTAACGGCAGAACACCAAGGGTTAAGACTGAAGGTTGGACTTTTTCCTCTTTATAAAACATGAAGAAACTTTGGGAGAAAAACTACGAGGTAAACGCAGAGATTGAGCGCTTCACCGTAGGGCGCGACCGCGAAATGGATCTGTATCTTGCTCCATACGACGTGCTTGGTTCGATGGCGCATATCACCATGCTGGAAAGCATAGGACTGCTGGAAGCCAGCGAACTGAAGCCGCTGCTTGCCGAACTGAAGGAGATCTATGCGCTATGCCAGCGCGGAGAATTCCGAATAGAGGACGGAGTGGAAGACGTACACTCGCAGGTGGAACTGATGCTGACGCGGCGACTGGGCGACATGGGAAAGAAAATCCATTCAGGCCGCTCGCGCAACGACCAAGTGCTTGTAGACCTGAAACTCTTCACCCGCCACGAACTGAGTGAGATAGCAGAGGACGTAAAGGCGCTTTTCGACGAACTGATAGAGAAGAGCGAACAGAACAAGGACGTTCTCATGCCCGGCTACACTCATTTGCAGATAGCCATGCCGTCAAGTTTCGGACTCTGGTTTGGCGCCTACGCCGAAAGTCTTGCCGACGACATGCTCTTCCTGCAGGCAGCATATCGCATGACTAACCGCAATCCGCTCGGCTCTGCCGCAGGTTACGGCTCCAGTTTTCCTCTCAATCGCCAGATGACCACCGACCTTCTTGGTTTCGACACTATGAACTACAACGTGGTTTATGCCCAGATGGGGCGCGGCAAGATGGAACGCAATGTCGGTTTTGCCCTCGCCACTATAGCCGGTACGCTCGCCAAGATGGCTTTCGACGCCTGCCTGTTCAACTCGCAGAACTTCGGATTTGTGCGTCTGCCAAAAGAATGTACCACGGGCTCGAGCATAATGCCCCACAAGAAAAACCCAGATGTCTTTGAACTAATCCGCGCAAAGTGCAACAAGTTGCAGGCACTGCCGCAGCAGGTGACACTCATCATGAACAACCTGCCGGCAGGCTATTTCCGCGACCTGCAGATAATAAAGGAAGTGTTCCTGCCTGCTTTCGACGAGTTGAAAGACTGCTTGCGCATCTGCGCCTACATTATCAATAATATAGAGGTGCGCAAGGACATTCTCGACAACACCATGTACGACGCCATCTTCAGCGTTGAGGAAGTAAACAGGCTCGCTGCCGCAGGCATGCCGTTCCGCGATGCCTACAAGAAAGTCGGCCTCGACATCGAAGCCGGCACCTTCACGCCCGACAAGAATATCCATCACACTCACGAAGGCTCTATCGGCAACCTCTGCAACGACCGCATCTGCCAACTCATGGATGCCACGCTGCAGGGCTTTGGCTTTGAGCGCGCCCGCGCTGCCGAGGCAAAACTACTGTCATGAAAAAATTGCTGCCACTCTTTTGCCTGCTGCTGCTCTTCGCCGCCTGTTCGGCAGATGAGGAATACAGCACACGTGCCTGTCGTTTTGCCTACGACAATAGTCTCTACCTCGACGAGACTCTTGCCTCTGCCATGAACAGCCAGTCACGCGGCATCTTCTGCCACGTCAGCGAGACAAGCCAGGCAGGCGCACGCTGGCTTGTCTTCCGCAGCAACAACGACACAGAGAGCCGCAAGCAGGAGATGGCACAAGAACAGCGCGCCAGTTACATTCTCGGCATGAACAACGGCATCATCGTCGGATTTCAGACGCTCAACACCCAGCCCAACGGCGGCTTTGTTGCCTACGACGCGCAATGCGCCAACTGCGTGCGCCTTTCGGGCAACAGCATTAGCCCCAAATATCCGCTCAGCATGGCTTCCAGCGGCATTGCCACATGCAGCAAATGCCACCGTCGCTACGATATGAACAACGGTGGCATCGTATTGAATGGTATTGCCGGTGATGTTGGAATGGAAAAGTATCTGGCCACCACCACGGGCCCTTACGGCTACATCAGCGTCACTACTCGGCGCTAAGACGGCACTCCAGTTCATCGACGATATCGGCGGCAACTTCGGCCTTGGCTTTCTTGTCAAACTGCTTTTCGCCCTCGGCAGAAATTATAGTCACCTGGTTTTCATCGCTCTGGAAGCACGTTCCTTCATTGCGCAGCGAATTGAGCACAATGAAGTCAAGATTTTTCTTCTTCAGTTTCTGGCGGGCGTTGGCCTGCTCGTCGGTTGTCTCCAAGGCAAAGCCTGCCATCACCTGACCTTTGCGCTTCATGCGCCCCAACTCTGCCGCGATGTCGTGTGTAGGCCGCAGCCTTATCACGAGTTCGTCGCCCTCTCTCTTTATCTTTTCCTTTGCCACTTCCACGGGGCGGAAATCTGCCACGGCAGCACAGAGAATGGCGGCATCGGCCTGGGCGAAATGCTCCACTGCGGCATTGTACATCTCCTCACAACTTTCCACGTTGATACGTGTCAAAGTTGACAGTTGACAGTTGACAGGTGACATGAGTGAGGCGCTTACCGGTCCTGCGATGAGTGTCACCTCTGCTCCACGGCGCAAACACTCATCGGCCAGGGCAAAGCCCATCTTGCCACTGCTGTAGTTGCCGATGAAACGCACGGGGTCGATTTTCTCGTAAGTGGGGCCGGCGGTGATGAGAATCTTCTTTGAGGCGAGAGTTGACAGGTGAGGGTTGACAGTTGGTGTGTCGGACGAGAGGGCGCTGTCCAGATATTCCACTATCTTCTCCGGTTCCTCCATACGGCCCTTTCCTTCCAGTCCTGAAGCGAGAAATCCCGACTGCGGCTCAATGATATGATTGCCGAAAGCGCGCAGGCGTTCCAAATTGTGTTGTGTTGTGGGGTGCTGGTACATATCAAGATCCATGGCAGGCGCTATAAATACCGGCGCCTTCATAGAGAGATATGTAGTGATGAGCATGTTGTCGGCAATGCCGCCGGCCATTTTTCCCAGAGTGCTTGCGGTACATGGAGCGACAAGCATGGCGTCGGCCCACAGTCCGAGCGCCACATGCGAATGCCATGTGCCGTCGCGCTGCGCGAAGAAGTCGGTTATCACAGGCTTCTGCGTTAGTGCCGACAGCGTGATAGGTGTTATAAACTCACGGCCGGCAGGCGTTATCACCACCTGCACCTCCGCTCCTGCCTTTACGAGCAAGCGTATGACGTAGCATGCCTTGTAGGCAGCAATCGAGCCGGTGATGCCCAGCACTATTTTCTTTCCCTTCAGCATTGTCTCTTCTGCTTACTTGCCTGTTTCGCGCAGTCGTATGCGCGTAAGCGCCTGTTTTGTGTTGTAGGTAAAATCGCCGCCAAGTATCCAACTATAGTAGCCAGGGTCTGTGCGCAGGACATGAGCCACTGGCATCCCCTTGTACTTGCCGAAATTGAACACCTCAGTGCGCTGGCCGTTGACCGTAGCCCATACCATGCGCCCTGCAAAGTCTACGTTGTCGTTTACCTTTGAGAAATCTGCCAGACATTGCACATCGTTCTGCAGCACACGGTCTTTTGGATCTTCTCCCAACTCACGCTGTTTCTCCTCGGTGTATCTGTCGAGTTCGCCCATCAGCACGCGGTATGTAGCCTCAGTGTCCTGGTCGGCGCGGTGCGCCTCGAAGTCATCCTCCATGCGTCGACCGCAATAGAATTTGTATGCGGCGGCAAGATTGCGACGCTCCATCTTGTGGAAAATAGTCTGCGCGTCGATAAGGCGGCATTTGCCGAAATCGAAATCAATGCCGGCGCGCAGGAATTCTTCCGCCAGCAGGGGCACGTCGAAGTGATTGGAATTGAAACCGGCGATATCGCTTCCGGCAAAGGTCTGTGCTATCTCGCCTGCAAGTTGTCTGAAAGTAGGCTTGTCCTTTACCTGCTCGTTGGTGATGCCGGTGAGTTGCTCTACCTCCTGCGGAATTTGCTTCTCAGGGTTTATAATATAGTTGCCGCGCACTTCCGTACCGTCAACACTCACCTTTATATACGATATCTGTATTATACGGTCCTTTACAAGGTCAAGCCCCGTCGTCTCTAAATCAAAGATGACGAGGGGCTTTTGTAGATTAAGTTTCATAAAACATTGTTTAGTCGTTGATAAGCATTGGCATCATCAGCATCAGCACGTCCTGTCCCTCGGGTTGCTCCGATGGGAGAACCAGTCCGGCGCGGCTTGGGTCTGCCAACTGTATCACCACTTCCTGGCTGTCAAAATTGCCGAGTATCTCGATGAACGACGAGCCCTTGAAGCCTATGCTCATTGGCTGTCCGCTGTATTCGCATGTCATGCGCTCCGTGGCAGTCTTCGAGAAGTCGTAGTCTTCTGCGTCGAGTTGCAGCAGGCCGTTCTCCACGTGGAATCTGATGAGATTGCTTGAGTCATTGGCAAACGGCTGTACGCGGCGCAGTGCAGCCAGAAGCGACAGGCGGTCGACGGTAAGCGTATTGGGGTTGTTCTGTGGTATCACCGAGTTGTAGTTAGGATAGCGTCCCTCGATGAGACGGCATGTCAGTTGTCCGTCGCCGTAGTTTATCTGGGCGTTGCGCTCGTCGAAGCGTATCTCCACGTCACCGCCGTCTTTCTGCAGCAGGTTCTTGAGCAGCGATGCGGGCTTCTTCGGCAGAATAAAGGCTGCCGGCTGTTCGCTGCTGACGCTGAACACCTTGTTGCGCACCAGTTTGTGTCCGTCGCTGGCCACGATAGCCAGGCACTCTGGCGTAAGGTCGAAGTAAATACCGTTCATCACGGGGCGCAATTCGTCCTGAGCCGTAGCGAAGATGGAGCGGGTGATGTTGTCGGCCAGCAGAGCACTGGGGATAGTGATTACGCTGGCGTTGTCGCCCACGGCCTGTGCCACAGGATACTGCTCGGCGCTCTCAATAGGCAGCGAGAACATACCATTCTGATAACTTATCTTTGCCAGATTGTCCTGCAGGTTGACGTCGAACGTGAGCGGCTGCTCCGAAATGCCCTTCACAGCCTCAAGCATGTCGTGGTTGGCGATGGCAAAGCGTCCGTCGCCATCGTTCTCTGCAAGTTCTATCTGTGTATTCATCACATTCTCACTGTCTGAAGCCGTCAGTCGTAGCACCCCACCCTGCACGTCGAAAAGGAAGTCGCCCAGGATGGCCAGTGAGTTCTTGCTGTTGATAACTCTCGAAAGAGCGTTGAGTTTTGCGCTCAGTGCGCTGCTGGATAGTGTAAATCTCATGAGTATTTATGTTTTTGTTTCTAACCGTATTTTATAGACCACAAAAATACGAAATAACTTGTGCAACGGCAAAAATATTTAAGTAAAAATATGCTTTTTGGTTTTTTTTCTGTAATTTCGCAATCTCAAAACATCAAAAGCAAAAACAATAAATCAATAAAAAACAACGATTATGGAATTAACAGGTAAAATCATTGCCGTCCTTGAGCCTCGCAGCGGTGTATCCACCCGCACTGGCAACTCCTGGAAGTCGCAGGAGTTTGTGATAGAGGTTCCTGGCCAGTATCCCCGCAAGTGTGTGTTCACCGTCTTCGGCGAAGACCGCCTGAATCAGTTTAATATCCAGATGGGTGAGGAGTTGACGATAAGTTTTGACATCGACGCTCGCGAATACAATGGCCGCTGGTACAACGATGTCCGTGTCTACAACGTTTCGCGCGGTGCTACTCCCGTTGCTGCCGCTCCCATTGGCGCTGCTCCAGCCACTGTAAGTTTTGCTCCGCAGGCTGGCCAGCAGGCTGTTGCCTCTCCCTTCCCTCCTGCTCCTGAGGCTGTCGGCGACGACAGCGACGGCCTACCTTTTTAAATAAAAGGGAACTACGAAATATAGTAAATCTATCCCGTCTGGAAAATCTATATAATCTGGAAATACTAAGAAGAGCGCTACGGCCTGATGCTGTAGCGCTCTTCTTTTTCTGTTAACTTTGTTAAGTAATGGGTGCTCCGCAAAGGGGGCACCCACTAAAGCAGTGTGCGTGATTTACTTCACGATGACCTTCTTGCCACCGATGATGTAGAGGCCCTTAGTAGCCTTCTCCACCTTCTGACCGCTCAGGTTGTAGATAGCCTCGTTCTGCAGGGCAGCAGCATTCTTGTTCTCTACGCTGTTGATGGCTGTCTCTATGTCGGTGTAGACGACAACCTTAGACACGGCGTTGCCCACTACAATCTCGAAGCCAATCATACCGTCGGCCTCAGCCTGATAGATGGCGCGACCGATGCCTTCGTTCAGCGTCTTCTTGGCTACGCCGTCGTCGTCATTAGAGGTGTAGAAGGCATCGCCAGTGTAGAAGAACTCTACTATCTGGCCTTGCTTGATGCCACCCACTGCAGCGCAGCGACCAGCGCCAGCTGCGAGAGCGAGGCCCTTGCCGTTTACTATCGACCAGCCCTTATTACTGCTGAGCACAGCCTGCACGGCGATATTCTGCAGACCTTCGTTGGTGCAGAAGAACACGTTGTTGTTCTTGTTGTTAGCAGCATTCCAGATAGCGCCGGCAGCCTCTGAGGCTATAGTCAGTTCAGTGTCTGCCATAGCAGCAAAGTCGTAGGTGGTGGTAGCCACGTAGGCGTTCTCCAAGTCTACGGTGGCAACGGTCACTTCGCAGTTTGCGTCTGTGGTAGCGTCGCTAATCTCCGACTTCCAGAAGGCGGTGATGGTGGCAGTGCCTGCGGCAACAGCGGTAACAGTGCCGTCGGCGGCAACAGTAGCCACGGCTTCGTCGCTACTCTTCCACTGCAACTTTGCGTCGGCTGGCGTGATGTTGGCAGCCAACTGGTAGGTAGCGCCAGGGATGAGGGCCAGCGTGGGCTTCACGTCGGTGATATTAGGAACAGTTTCCTGGCCAGCCTTCTCAATAGTAATGCTTGCTATCAATGAAGACTTTGCCATATTGATGTCGAGGCGCGTTGTCTCGCCATCAGCGGCCACGATGGTATAAGTCTTGCCAGATGTCACATTGCTGCCAGCTTCCACCTCGTCGCTGACGTTGGTCGAGACGAACGTTACGGTGCCTGTGCCAATATTGATGGTCACCTTGTCGCCATTCTCCAGGCCAAGGATAGAGAAGTTGTGGGCATAGTCCCAAGAGAACATGCCGCAGTTGGCATCTTTCTTATTGTTCTTATTACGCATGGTGAACTTGCCACGGCCGTCTACGAACTCGTAAGCAAAGCGCTTGCCCCAGACGAAAGCATCGCCCTGTTCGGCATAGTCGCCAAGGTAGTGCATCACAGCATCGCCAATGGTGAAGCCTGCATCGCCGCCATCGTTAACCGCCCATGGGCCTCCCTTGCCAAGCTGCATGCAAAGCTCTTGGAAGTCGGCGATGCCAGTAATCATCTCTGTCTCGGGCTCTTGCTCTGCGGCGACGATGTCTTCTTGCGTGCGTGGAGCCAGCTCGTAGATGGTGGTCTCGCCCGATACGTAGGGCACTATGATGCCAGTCAGCTTGGCCAGCTTGTCGCCATCGGCGATGGTGTAGTCAGCCTTGAACTTGTTGTAAATCTGTATCTGGTCGTCGCCGCTCTTAGCGTAGTACGTCGTCTTGGCGTTGCTATCCTCGCCCTCTGTCACGGCTACTATCTCTACGCCGGTCAGCGTGACGAGACGCAGCAGGTTGTCGGCGGTCTGAGCCTCGGCAACGGTAACGGCCTTGCCCTCTATCACCTCGCCGTCGATCACCGTGACCGTAGCAACGTCGGTGTTGCCAGTCTTAGCCATCTCTGGCATGCCTTGGAATGGGCTGTTTTTGCCAGTAAGCGTGCCATTGAGCACCTGGTTGGTGGCGGCTGTCAGTCCCATCTTGTAGAGGTCGATAGCTCCTGTGGCATCCTCGATAACGATGTCGTTAGTGCCAGCGTAGGTCACCTTGGCATCGGTCAGTTTCAGCGTAGCCTCAGTGCCGCTCTCGAGGGCAATGAATGCTGCGATGTTGTCTACCTCTGGTATGGTGGCGACGGCAGGCTCAGTGGTCTCGCTGTTCTTGTCGGCCAGCGTCACCACAATCTTAGTCAGCTGGTTGGTCTTTGTAGGTGTGAACACCACCGATGTAGCGTTGCCTGTCCACGTAGCACCTTCCAGTCCTTCTGGGTTTGCTGTCAGTCCGAAGTTGTTGCCGTTGGCGGTGAACTCCACCTTAGTGATGGCCTTGCCATCGGGAGCAGCCACTGTGAGCTCGCTGTCCTTATAGATGCGCACCTGCGGTCCTGTCCAGAAGCGTGCCGGTATGCTTGCGCCAGCCTGGTCGAAGGTCAGCGTAACGCCATCCTTCACGATAGGCTCAGTGATGTTGCCGGCCTCGGCCGTATCGCCGCTGCCAGAGCCAAGAGCGTGGTTCCACTCGTTAGCTGCGAAGTCGAACGTCACTTCTGCAGGAGTTGCCACCTCTACGTCGCCAGTCTTCTCAATCCAGATGTAGTCGAGTTGAGCGTCAGCCCATGATGTAACGAGGTATTTGATAGCAGTCTCTGCATTGAGTGTATATTCCTGAGAGGCAACCTCGCAGAGGTTAACGTTTGTAAAGCCTGCAACAAAAGTTTCTGCACCAATACCGATGTTCACCACCTGAGGAATTGTATTTTCACTATCCTGATAGAAATTGCTCTTTGACGTAAAGATACCCACGTGGAATATATACTTACCGGCAGGCAATGTGGTGATAGTCACATCCTCCTCACCGGCGGGGACACCGGCCTGGGCGTTAGAGGCACGCACGGGGATATTGTTGGCTGTGGACACGTTCATACCTTCGATGGCTTCACCCTCAGAATAGAACACTGCATTTGCGCCTTCCTTCTCTGTATAATTTACTGTTGCAGAGGCGCCATTAGAGGTAAGAGCAATGCTTGTCCTGTACTCATTGTTGTTCTTTGCAGCCTCATAGAACTTACCGTCTACGAGTGCATAGCGGGGGTAGCCCAATGTAACGCTTTCGCCTTCTAAGCCAGTTCCAGTAGCAATGGTTACTCCTATGTTGCTCGTCAAGGTGTAGTTGTAGTTATTAGCCTTGCGCACATCCACGGTGAAGTCGTTTTCACCTGCAGCGACGGTGAAGCTCTCGGGTTCACCCTCTACACGGATATACTTCACGTCATCCACAAAGAAAGAAGCGTCAGTCGGCACGTTACCGCCTACAGCGACCTCGCCACTGACAGTCTTCACGATGGCATCATCTTCTTCATTGTAGTAATTGAGCGTGTAAGTAGCTGTTGCAGCATCGGCATCCTTCTCCAATACCAAGAAGGCAATGATACAACCACCACGGCCAACATTGATGTTCACGGTTTCTGCGTCGGCTGTCACATCGAAAGCAAGCAGATCACCAGAAGTCACATTCGTGTTCTGGGTGCAGTTGCTGATAGAATTGATGGTAACACTACGGCTCTGAGTGTCTTTAAACTCGGCAATTAAGAGGTCGCCTGTAGCAACACTCAGCGTAATGTCAGCTCCTCTGTTTCCAGAGCCAAAATTGAAAAGACCGTAACCACTACCACGGTAGCGAAGGTCTCCGCTTTCGGGCAGCATCCCATTAACGTTCTCACTCGCAATGTTGTAGTAGGCCTTAAATTTGTAGCCTGCCACTTCTTTGTCTGCGGTGAGAGCAGGGGTGTAAGCCCAAGCACTCATTGCTCCAGCCACCATCAGGACGGCCATGAGCACAGATTTCAGTAAATGCTTTCTCATAAAACTTAGTTTTAGTTAATAATTATGGTTAATAAAAAATGGTTACTGAGATATTTCGGTTTGTATCTGAATCAGCAGCAAAATTAGGGAAAAAACAGATACGAGCAAAAAAAATGGGTGTTTTTTTACGTAATAAAATACTTACAATCCGACGAAAAAAACACTTGGTAAAAACTACTGCTGTTTTTAAAAAAATTAAAACAGCGCTGACGAAAATTAAAACAGTGTTTTTAAAAATTAAAACAGCAGTGGCGAAACCTGCTACTCATCCTGGTAGGCTTCTTCGCCTATCAGTTCACGGCCGCCGATGGTTAGTTTGCGCAGGTCGTACATTGAGCCGTTGTAGATGTTGAAGTCGACATTTCCCTTGATGCCTGGCAGACGGCCGACGTCGGTGTGCTGCCAGAATTTCCACTCTCCATCGTACTCCACACGCTCCACGTAGTAGTGGGCTATCCAGTAGGGATAGGCATCGAACGCAGGGTCGGAGAGGTAGCGCATCTTGAACTTATGGTAGGTGTAGATGATGGGCTTCACGCCGTAGTGCTTCTCGACAATGTCGAGCCAGAGGAGGATGTCGCGGCGGAAGTCGTCGTCGCTCTGCGCTTTCGGCTTATGCTCCACGTCGAGCACTGGCGGCAGGTCGCCATTTTCCAGTCGCACGTTGCCTATGAAGAAGTCGGCCTGCTTGCGCGCCGGCGAGTGGACGCTGTAGAAATGGTAGGCACCGCGTGTAAAGCCATGCTCGCGCGCCTCGTAGAAATTCTCACGGAAGTTCTGGTCGACGATACTGGCTCCCTCGGTGGCCTTTATCATCACGAAGCGTACGGGATATTTGTCTATCATGCCGTGGTCTTTCAGTTCGTCCCAGTCGATGCGCCCCTGGTGATGGCTGACGTCGATGCCGTGGATTTCGTAGCCTTCGGGGTAACTGACATCGCCGTAGAGGGCGCGCCATCGGAAACTGAACGGCCCGACAAAGATGTAATAGAAGAAGAAGACATACACTGCCACTACGGCAGCACCGCCCAGCCACCATGTCCAGCCGGGCAGCCGCTGCAGCAAACGCACAACAAGTCCTGGCCGCTTGCTGCGGACAGGACTTGAAATGTGGCGTTTCTTTTGCGGATGCTTCCTGGGTTGCGTCATTGTCGGCTCTGCTCAAGTGAGAGAGTGCGTGTGGGCTGGTCGCACACTTCCGCGGGCCCCCAGTACTGTATCGGGCCGGGATAGACGTAGCATGTCTGTCGTGCCCACTCTGTGCGCTTGGCGGCAAAAGCCTTGAAGGGTTTGCCGTCAAGTTCGACGAGAGCCTTACGAATCACGGGCTTCATCTCACCATTGCGGCGCTCCATGTTCATCATCATCGTGATGGGCACTCCGCCTGCTATCCACTCCTCGGCAGGAGCCGTGGTGTTCTTCACCACTGCCATGTAGCCCGTCTTGCCGTTGGCAATGAGTTGGGCGGCACTGGTGCCGAGAGCGTAGCAGTAGTCGGCGTCGAAGTTGGACGGTGCAGCGCAGCGGCCTTCGTATCCGAAGAAGTGGTGCTGTGCAGAGAATTTCCCTACGTAGCGTCCCTCTTTCTTCCACGCAGCAAGGCGCGAGGCAACCATTGAGGAGAGCAGTTTCTCCGTCTCGATGAGCGACACCTGAACGTTGCCGTGAGGATCGCGATCGAGGGCCAGTTGGCGCGCCACGCTTTCGGGCAGCGACTGGAATGTGCTGAGGTTCTCGGCGCTGATGTGCGACTTGACGAATGCTATCTGCTCGTCGCTCGTGAGGCCCTGCGCCTCCGGCGTGGCAAGCACGTCGTTCAGTTGTGCTATGAGTTTCTTGATGGCAGGGATGAATTCTATCAGTCCCTCAGGGATGATGACCGTGCCGAAGTTGTTGCCGTCGGCGGCGCGGTCGGCTACGGTCTGTGCGATGTAGTCTACGATATCGTCGAGGCTCTGTTCCTTCTGCTCCACCTCTTCTGACACGAGGCAGATGTTTGGCTGCGTCTCGAGGGCGCACTCCAGGGCGATGTGCGAAGCCGAACGGCCCATCACTTTAATGAAATGCCAGTACTTGCGGGCCGAGTTGCAGTCGCGCTCAATGTTTCCGATAAGTTCAGAATAGGTTTTGCAGGCGGTGTCGAAGCCGAACGAGGTCTCTATCTGCTCATTTTTCAGGTCGCCGTCGATTGTTTTCGGACATCCTATGACCTGCACGCCATAGTTTTTGGCTGCGTAGTATTCGGCGAGAACGCAGGCGTTGGTGTTAGAGTCGTCGCCACCGATGATGACAATGGCCTTGATATCGAGTTGGCGTATTATCTCCAGGCCTTTTTCAAACTGCTCTACCTTCTCCAGTTTCGTACGTCCGGAACCAATCATGTCGAAACCGCCGGTGTTGCGATAGCGGTCGATAATGTCGGCTGTGAGTTCCATGTAGTTGTGGTCTACCAGTCCGCCAGGGCCGAGGATGAAGCCATAGAGGCGGTTGGCCGGATTGAGTTTCTTTATCTGGTCGAAAAGACCTGTTATGACATTGTGTCCGCCGGGAGCCTGTCCGCCGGAAAGGATGATGCCGACGTTCATAGCCTTGGTGTCGGTCTCGGCAGCAGGCTCGAACTCAACGATAGGCATGCCGTATGTATTTGGGAAGAGAGCACGTATCTCTTCCTGGTTTCCTACACTCTGTGTCGGCTTGCCCTCCTTGACCTTCACTGCGCCCTGCAATCCGCGGGGAAGTTTCGGCTGATAGGCAGCACGGGCTTTCTGCAATGCACTTGTTTCCATAGAATAATAAAAATAGGATATTGTTTGGTAAATAATGTTTCTACTACTTGTGACACGCAAAAGTACTAATTTTTTCTGCTTACCAAGAAATAAAAATTGCTAAAATAAACTTTTTTCTCTTTTTTTTTCGCGAAAGATGGCGGGACGTTGCATATTTTTCTTTATCTTTGTCGTAAAATAGATTACGAACATTATTATTTAAAAGGAGGACAACTTATGGCAAAACGTAAGACGCTGAAACAAAACATCAACGCCATCTGCGAGGAACTGTTCACTGAATTCATTGCTGCATCGCTCTATCACAACAATGTCAGCGAGGAGAACGCCGAGGCCATCTTCTTCTCTATCGCCCACCTGCGCACCGACTTCATCAGCCGCGTGTCGCACAAGGAGCCAGGCTTGACGGCCGCAAAATACTTCGACGACCTGATCGCCAACTTCAACGCCCAGGCCAGCGAGATAGCCGACCAGATTAACAATCTGTAAGTTAGTGGTTAGTGATGAGAGGTGAGTGGAAACTGGTGAGAGGTGAGAGAGAGGAAACAGATAATAAAGACCAATGACTATGTGGAAAAAATTTTGCCAGTGGATGCTGTTCAAGCACATGGGATGGACCTCTGAAATAACAGAGCAGCACCCCGACAAGTATATCATCTGTCTGGCACCGCACACCAGCAACTGGGACTTCATCATCGGACAACTCTTCAGCAGCGCGCGAGGCATGCAGACCAACTTCCTGATGAAGAAAGAGTGGTTTGTATGGCCATTGGGCATGCTCTTCCGCCACTTCGGAGGCATTCCCGTGGAGCGGAAGAAGCACACCAGCATGACCGACGCCATGGCCAAGGCCGCAAGCGAGGCCAAGGTGTTCCACCTGTGCATCACGCCAGAGGGCACACGCTCTGCCACTGCCGAATGGAAGAAGGGCTTCTACTTCATAGCGCTGAAGGCAAAAATCCCCATTCTGCTCTACGGCGTTGACTACGAGAAGCGACACGTCACATGCACCAAGACCATAATACCCAATGGCGACTTCGACAGCCAGATGCGTGAGATAAAACTGTACTTCAAGGACTTCCGTGGCCGCCGCCCAGAGAATTTCACCATAGGAGAAATCGACTGATGAACAAGGTTGTCACAACACTCTGCCTGCTTCTGGCCTTTGCCAACACGCTACTGGCACAAGACGACAGCGACAGCGCCGCCATAGAACTGCCGCAACGCTACGACAAAACAGACCACCACGGACAGCCGTGGGTGAAAAACATATCGCGCCCCTTTGAGCCGACTCGCGGCTTGCAGGGGCGCCATCTGTCGCTATGGGCAAGCCACGGCAGATACTACGACCAGAAGAAAGAGGAGTGGCGATGGCAACGGCCACGCCTCTTCGGCACATGCGAAGACCTGTTCACACAGACCATAGTAGTGCCGTACCTCATCCCGATGCTTGAACTGGCAGGAGCCTATGTCTTCACGCCACGCGAGCGCGACTGGCAGCGACACGAGGTAATCGTAGACAACGACGGACCACGGCGCAACTATATCGAGGCAACGGCCCACTCGCGATGGCACGACACCGGCATCAGCGGTTTCGCACTGCACGGCGGAGCCTACGAAGACAACGAGAATCCCTTCGAGGCCGGAACTGCACGCATGGCAAAGACCACGACCAGCAAGAACCGCTACTCGCTGGCGAGTTACCAGCCCGACTTCCCCGAGACAGGGCGCTACGCCGTCTACGTGAGTTACCAGACTCTGCCCAACAGCATCGACAGGGCCGAATACACCGTTTGGCATCGCGGAGAACGCACCGTGTTTCACGTCAACCAGCAGATGGGCGGCGGAACATGGGTCTACCTCGGCACCTTTGAATTTGACAAGGGCTACAGCGAGTACAACCGCGTGACGCTGACCAACCAGAGCAGCCACAGCGGTGTGGTGACCACCGACGCCGTGCGCTTTGGCGGCGGCATGGGCAAC
>CALFIY010000104.1 GCA_937877595.1 uncultured Prevotella sp. | reverse complement strand
GTAACATACAGTTTGCATTCAATGCCAACACCAACGACTACCGTATCATAGAAATAAACGCGCGTCTTTCGCGCTCGTCAGCCCTTGCCTCCAAAGCAACCGGATATCCTCTGGCATTCGTCGCAGCAAAGATAGCACTTGGCTATACGCTCGACCAAATAGGAGAGATGGGCACAACATCAAGTGCGTATGTCGCTCCATCGCTCGACTATATGATCTGCAAAATCCCTCGCTGGGACTTGACAAAGTTTGCAGGAGTGTCAAGGCAGATTGGCTCAAGCATGAAGTCGGTGGGAGAAATAATGTCCATCGGACGTTCTTTCGAGGAAATGATCCAGAAAGGACTGCGCATGATAGGGCAGGGCATGCATGGCTTCGTGGGCAATGACCACACTCGTTTTGACAATCTTGACGACGAACTGCAAAATCCTACGGACCTTCGCATCTTTGCCATTGCACAGGCGTTGGAAGAAGGCTACTCCGTAGAGCGCATAGAGCAACTTACGAAAATCGACGTTTGGTTCCTTGAGCGACTGAAGAACATTGTAGACCTCAAGCATCAACTCCAAGGATATGACCGTCTGGAAGATGTGCCGACATCGCTGCTTCTTGAGGTGAAGCGTGCCGGATTCTCTGACTTCCAGATAGCACGTTTCGTACTGAAACCTGTCGGCGGCAATATGGAGAAAGAAAATCTTTCCGTGCGCAACTGGCGCAAGCAGAAGGGCGTGCTGCCTTCGGTGAAGAGAATACCTACCGTGGCTTCAGAACATCCCGAACTGACAAACTATCTCTATTTTACATATCTTCCAACAACGGCACACGACATCCCATACTACAAAAACGAGAAGTCTGTCATCGTGCTGGGCTCAGGTGCATACCGCATTGGCTCGAGCGTTGAGTTCGACTGGTGCTCGGTCAATGCTATCAATACAGCGCGCCGCCTGGGATACAAGAGTATAATGATCAATTATAATCCTGAGACAGTATCTACAGACTACGATATGTGCGACAGGCTCTACTTTGACGAACTTTCGCTGGAGAGAGTACTCGATGTAATCGACCTGGAACAGCCGCGTGGCGTGATAGTATCCGTGGGAGGACAGATACCAAACAATCTCGCAATGAAACTATACCGCCAGGGAGTGCCAGTGCTTGGTACATCGCCTGTAGATATAGACCGCGCGGAAAATCGCGACAAGTTCTCGGCAATGCTCGACAAACTGGGCATCGACCAGCCTGCATGGCGCGCACTTACTTCTTTCGACGATATCAAGGAATTCGTATCGGAGGTTGGATATCCAGTTCTGGTGCGTCCAAGTTATGTTCTCTCCGGTGCTGCCATGAATGTCTGCTACGACGACGAAGAACTGGAGCGCTTCCTTGGACTGGCAACGGAGGTGTCAAAGGAATTCCCAGTGGTAGTGTCGCAGTTTATGCAGGACACAAAGGAGATAGAGTTCGACGCCGTGGCAGACAAGGGCGAAGTGGTGGAATATGCCATCTCTGAGCACGTGGAATATGCTGGTGTACACTCTGGTGACGCCACGATGGTGTTCCCTGCACAGCATATCTACTTCTCTACGGTTCGCCAGATAAAGAAGATAGCACGCAAGATAGCCAAGGAACTGAACATTTCAGGACCATTCAATATACAGTTCCTTGCTAAGAACCGCGAAGTAAAGGTTATAGAATGTAACCTGCGCGCTTCACGTTCTTTCCCATTCGTGTCGAAAATACTGAAGCGCAATTTCATTGAGACGGCCACAAAGATAATGCTCGACGCAGCGTATTCAAAGCCCGACAAGTCGGAATTTGATATTGACCGTATCGGTGTAAAGGCATCGCAGTTCTCATTTGCACGACTGCAGAACGCCGATCCAGTACTTGGCGTTGACATGTCGTCGACTGGAGAGGTGGGATGCCTGGGCGACGACCTCAACGAAGCACTTCTCAACGCTCTTATCGCCACAGGCTACAGGCTGCCTAAGCCCGGTGCGTCCATCCTTATATCAAGTGGTGGCGCAAAAGGCAAGGTGGCACTGCTTGAACCTGCACGGCAACTGGTGAAACAGGGCTATCGTGTGCTGGCTACGGAAGGCACGTCGCGCTTCTTCCACGAGAATGGCGTAGAAGCCACTACCGTAGGCTGGCCCGACGAACCGTCGGGAGGCAACAATGTTATGGACGTGATTGCCCACCATGAAGTGGACCTTATTGTGAATGTTCCAAAGAACCATACCAAGCGCGAACTTACTAACGGCTACCGTATTCGCAGAGGTGCCATCGACCACAACATTCCTCTGATGACAAATGTACGTCTGGCAAAGGCATTCATAGACGCATTTACAACGCTGAGCCAAGACGATATAAAGATAAAGTCATGGCAGGAATACGACAGATGATATCCTTGTGGATATGATAAAGGATTTCAATTTCTACGCTCCTACGCGAGTTGTCTTCGGACGCAAGGCAGAAGAGCAGATAGGCCAACTGGTGAGTGCTGCAGGCGCTACAAAGGTGCTGCTTCACTATGGTGGCGGCTCTGCCGAGCGCTCAGGACTGCTCGGTGTGGTGCGAAACCAACTGCAGGCAGCAGGAATAAATTTTGTAGAGTTGGGCGGCGTGGTGCCAAACCCTCTGCTTAGCAAGGTATATCAAGGTATAGAGTTGTGCCGTCGTGAGAAAGTTGACTTCATTCTTGCCGTCGGGGGCGGCAGTGTCGTAGACTCGGCAAAGGCAATCGGGTACGGCATTGGCTATGCAGGCGACGTCTGGGACTTGTGGGAAGCAAAGGCCGTACCGCAGTCATGCCTGCCAATAGGTGTAGTACTGACCATTCCTGCAGCAGGCAGCGAGATGTCGTCGAGTTGTGTTATTACCAAGGACGAAGGAAAACTGAAGCGAGGCATTAACAGCGATCTCTGCAGGTGTCGTTTTGCGGTTATGAACCCTGAACGCACTTATACGCTGCCTGCATACCAGACGGCAGCAGGTGCTACGGATATTATGATGCACACAATGGAGAGATATTTCTCCAAGTACGATGAGATGTCGCTCACTGATGCTATCAGTGAAGCACTGCTGCGCACGGTGATGGACTCTGTACGGCAGGTGTTGCGTGAACCAGAGAACTACAGGCACCGCGCGCAACTGATGTGGGCCGGTTCGCTGGCACACAACGACCTTACAGAATGTGGTTCGGAGAAAGATTTTGGGACGCATCGCCTGGAGCACGAACTGAGCGCTCTGTTCGGAGTTACACATGGTGCCGGGCTTGCTGCCATATTCCCCTCTTGGGCACGCTGGTGTGTGGCCCGCCACGAGGCGCGCTTCGTGCAGTTTGCCGTAAACGTGATGGGAGTGACAAACGATTTCAGTAATCCAAGACAAACGGCTCTCAGAGGTATTGAAGCATTGGAACAGTTCTATCATGAGATAGGCATGCCAACCAGCATACACGAACTGATAGGACGCAATATTACTGACAGCGAAATAGACGAGATGGTCGACAAATGCTCGCGCGGCGGCACTATCACCGTGGGCGCTATGGAAGTGCTCGGACCAAGCCAGATGCGCGAGATATACCAGTTGGCAAGATAGAAAGCCACAAGATTTTATAAAAGATGAAGAGCCGCATGAAATATGTCGGCTCTTTATTCTTTAAGTGTGGGAAGCGACAGGTGATAGCGTACGGCAAGAAAGCGGATGACGCAGGTTACAAGGAATGAGACTATGACAGTGACTTCTATTGGCGTGTGGTAATAATCCAGAAGCCAATAGATTATTCCACTTGTCACGGAAGCCATGGCATATATCTCTCGCTGAAAAATGACAGGCTCGTTGTTAAGTAGCACATCACGGATGACGCCGCCTGCGGAGCCTGTTATGCAACCCATTATGATGGCAACCCAATAGGGCTGTCCGAAAGCAAGTGACTTCTGAATTCCTGCTATGGTGAAAAGGGCCAGACCTAATGTGTCGAATACAAACCATGTGTTGCGTAGTTTGTCCATATATTTCGCAAAGACAATAACAAACACCAGGGCTATGGCCGTACAGATGATGTAAAACGGATTGGTCATCCAAAACGGCGTGGCTCCAAGCATTACGTCGCGAATAGTACCGCCGCCGATGGCCACGGCAATACCGCACACGTAACCACCAAACCAGTCGAAATGTTTAGATGCGGCATGGCGTATGCCGGAAATGGCAAATGCGAACGTGCCGAGAAACTCAACGAGTTGGGTGATTATTTCATCGTATTCCATCTTTTGTATACGCTTTCTACTTAAACCGGTCGCCCCAGTAATTTACCATTCGCTCATAGAGTTTCTCCTCAATGGGTGAATGTTGTGCGTGCCAAAGACGTTCATGTCGTAGTGCATCGGGCAAGTATTGCTGGGTTGCAAAATTCCCAGGGTAGTCGTGAGGGTAGACGTAACCGTCGTGATAACCTAAATCTTTCATTAGTTGCGTGGGCGCATTGCGAAGATGCAAGGGGACGGGCTGGTTACCTGTGCGTTTTACGAGTGAGAGAGCATTGTCTATTCCAAGATATGCAGAGTTGCTCTTGGCTGAAGTGGCAAGATAGACGGTTGCTTCGGCAAGTGGTATGCGCCCTTCGGGCCACCCTATCTTCTGAACAGCATCAAATGCAGCATTGGCCAGCAATAAGGCATTGGGATTGGCAAGACCAATATCCTCGGAGGCGGAAATTACTAATCTGCGGGCAATAAACTTTGGGTCTTCTCCACCTTCTATCATGCGCGCAAGCCAGTATAGCGCAGCATCAGGATCGCTGCCGCGAATGCTCTTGATAAACGCAGAGATAATATCGTAGTGCATTTCGCCATCCTTGTCGTAGGCGAGAGGATTCTGCTGCAGGCGCTCCGTCACGGTCTCGTCGTCAATGATGATTTCTGAAGCGTCACTGCCAGCGGCTTCAACCACCAATTCCAAAATGTTAAGCAGTTTGCGCGCATCACCACCGCTATAGCGCAGCAGGGCTCCGGTCTCTGCAAGACGAATGTTGCGCTCTTTCAGATATATGTCAGAGGTAATGGCCCGATGAACCAATTGGAGAAGATCGTCCTTTTCCAGTGGCTTTAATACATAAAGTTGGCAGCGGGAAAGAAGTGGGCGTATCACTTCAAAGGATGGATTTTCCGTAGTGGCGCCAATAAGTGTGACGATGCCTTTCTCTACAGCGCCAAGTAGCGAGTCTTGCTGGGATTTTGAGAAGCGGTGTATCTCGTCGATGAAAAGTATTGGCGATGCCTCGTTGAAGAAACGCCCTTTCTGGGCGCGCTCTATCACGTCGCGCACATCCTTGACACCACTGGTGACTGCCGAAAGAGTGAAGAACGGTGTCTCCAAACGATTTGCGATTATCTGAGCAAGTGTGGTCTTGCCTACGCCAGGAGGCCCCCATAATATAAAAGAAGTGATGCGACCGGCATCAATCATCTTGCGCAACACGGCACCTTCGCCTACCAAATGCCGCTGTCCTATATACTCGTCAAGATTGCGAGGGCGCAATCGTTCTGCAAGTGGTTCTGACATAACTAATGGCAAAGTTACAACTTTTCACTTTACAGGGCAATATTTTTCCTCTTTTTTCTTATATCTCTTTTTTAGTTTCAAAAAATCTTTCTACTTTTGCACCAAACTTCATTTTAGAAACAATTTATCAGAAATGAAAGAGAAATCAAAGAGGATAAATCTTAATCTGAAAAATCTTACCAAGAGCACAGTGTGGGATGTGCAGGAGAACGACATCTTCCGTATGCTGGACGCAGGAAGTCGCGATGCAGAGATAAAGGATAATCTAAGACATTTCGTAGATATCATACGCTCTGCTTTCAGTTTTGAAGAAATAGCCAACGATACTCCAGCGGTAAGACAGTCTTACGAAAAACAGGGATACAAAGTCGGACTGGTGGCATTGGATGAAGGAAACAAAATTCTTGTGGCATTGCGCAAGCGCCCCATCATGCGTATCACCGACTTGACGTATGAGAATATCAGGCATATTTCCGCTTCCAAACTTATTGAGGTGCTTGACAGAAATTTCGGTGGCGGCTGGGATTCTCTTTCGCAGAGTATACAGGACATTATAGAAAGTGGTTTTGACATTTCCACCACAACATTGCCCAAAGACCGTCTTCATAAAAAAGGCGGAATGTACGAAAAGAAAGTAGCCGACGGATATGAAGTGCTTGAAGTACCAAAGGGAACATGGGTGGAAGCCATTTTCGCGAAGGTGAAGCCCGAGGTGGTAAAGCCAAGGGTAAATATAGAAACTCACGACGAGGATGAAATTCCTGATGACGACGAGTACAACCGCCCTGATGAGGATGACGAAATGATTGAGGAATTCAACGAAGACGATATCAATGAAGAAAACTACCGCACTACGTTTGAAATCTCAGAAGAGAGCGATGAGGACGCGGAAGAATTATCTGAATATATTGTTGACGAATAGGATTACAACACCTTTATATTAATTAATAACAATAAGAATACCATTATGAAACCAACACTTTTTCTGCTCGCTGCTGGCATGGGTAGCCGATACGGCGGTTTGAAACAACTGGACGGTCTGGGCCCCAACGGCGAAACTATTATGGACTATTCTATCTACGATGCCATACAGGCAGGCTTTGGTAAGATAGTTTGGGTGATAAGAAAAGATTTTGAAGAGCAGTTCCGCACACAAATATTGGCGAAATACGAAGACAAAATACCGTGTGAGTTGTGCTTCCAGGCGCTTGACGCTCTGCCCGAAGGTTTTACCGTTCCTGAGGGAAGACAGAAGCCGTGGGGCACTAACCATGCCGTGCTCATGGGAAAGGATGTCATAAAGGAACCATTCTGCGTTATTAACTGCGATGACTTCTACGGCCGTGATGCTTTTGTGCAGATAGGAAAATACCTGAGTTCGCTGCCAGAAGGAACAAAGAACAAATATGCAATGGTTGGCTTCCGTGTATGCAATACGCTGTCGGAAAATGGTAGTGTTGCACGCGGTGTGTGTGCATACAATGAGAGCAGGCATCTTACGGACGTTGTGGAGCGTACAGAGATAATGCGTGTTCCTGCTGACGGCCCAATCTGCTATAAAGACGAAAATGGCGAATGGCAACCACTGGAAGAGAATGTTCCTGTCAGCATGAATATGTGGGGCTTTACGCCTGACTATTTTGAATACAGCGAAGCCTATTTCAAGGAATTCCTCAGCGACCCGAAGAATATGGAAAACCTGAAGGCTGAATTCTTCATTCCTTTGATGGTCAACAAACTTATAAACGACGGCACTGCAACATGCGAGGTGTTGGATACAACATCGAAATGGTTTGGAGTGACGTACGCCGCTGACAGGGAAGATACTGTAAAAAGAATTCAGCGACTGGTAGACGAAGGAGTATACCCTAATAAACTATTCTAAACAGGGAAAGGTGTTAGAACCAATTATTACAGAAGGGGAGTGCAGCCAACTGCACTCCCTTATCGCAAATGCCGAGGCTTTAGTGCTTTGCTGCCATACTAATCCAGACGGGGATGCCATGGGCTCAATGCTTGGACTGGCAGAAATACTCCGTCTGATGGGTAAGAAACCTCTTATGGTCGTGCCAGACCAGTTTCCTGATTTCCTGCATTGGTTGCCAAACTCGGAGAAAATCGTTCGTTACGATAAGCGGAAGGAGTATGTGGATACAGTGTTGCGCATAGCAGACGTGGTGTTCTGCCTTGATTTCAATACAATTTCACGCACAAACGAGATGGCAGAGGCTCTTGCAAAAACGAAAGCCAAAAAGGTGCTGATAGACCATCATCTGAATCCAGATATTGACAATCTGGCTTTATGCATTTCACATCCTGAGATGTCGTCAACGTGCGAGATAGTTTTCCGCATAGCGTGGCAGATGGAAATATTCCAGCGCTTAAGCAGACAATTTGCCGTTCCCATCTATTGCGGCATGATGACCGACACTGGCGGCTTCACGTTTAATTCCAATTCTCCTGAGATTTTTTACATTGTAAGCCAGTTGCTTACAAAAAAAATCGACAAGGACAAGATTTACCGTAATGTCTATCATAATTACAGTGAGCATCGCATGCGACTCGTTGGGCATGTGTTGTGCAACAAACTTGTGATAGACGCTGAGCGCCATGCGTCATATTTTACATTGACGCGCGAGGACTTGCAGCGCTTCCATTTCATAAAAGGTGATGCTGAGGGAATTGTGAACATGCCGCTTCAGATAAAAGGCATGAAACTCTCCATTTCTTTGAGGGAAGACCGGGATAAAGAAAACCTGGTGTGGATAAGTTTGCGCTCTGTTGACGATTTTCCATGCAACATTATGGCTGAACGCTTTTTCAATGGTGGCGGCCACCTGAATGCTTCCGGAGGAAAACTATATACTTCCATTGAGGAGGCAGAGAAGGTGGTAAAAGATGCCATTGCTGCATTTTGTGGGGCACAGTGAGACTTAATAATTGTAAATTATTATATTGTAAAAGAAATAATTAGTAATTTTGTGCACGAAAACGTAAAAAACAAGATTACAAAACGCATGAAGAATATAAGTTACATGCTGTTGATGCTACTGGGCGTGTTTTTTTTCACCAGTTGCAACGACTACGAAACCTACGCAGATTTGAAGGATGCAGAGCGTGACGCAATAAATCGTTTCATTGCTACGCGAGGCATTCGTGTTATAACTCAGACGCAGTTTGAATTGCAGGGACAGACAACTGATGTCTCCACCAACCAATATGTATACCTTGATAAGAGCGGTGTGTACATGCAGATTGTTCGCAAGGGATGCGGCGAGCCTGTGGAAGACGGCAAGGTGACAAATCTGCTGTGTCGTTTCCAGGAGTATAACATAAAGACAGACTCTATGCTTATACGCAACGACATAACCTTGGCACAATATGTTGACAAGATGAGCGTTACGCGTTCAGGCAGTAATTTTACCGCTTCTTTTGTGTCTGGTATAATGATGGCTTATCACGGCTCTTCCACTGTTCCTGCAGGCTGGCTTGTCCCTCTGCTGTATATAAACGTAGGGCGGCCGCAGAATGAGGGCGATGAAATAGCCAAGGTGAAACTCATCGTGCCCCATTCTCAGGGAACATCAGATGCTTCTTCCACGGTATATCCGTGCTATTATGAGATAACATACGTCAGAGATTAAGTACAGGAAGATAAAATATAGTTTAAGACATGACACTGATAAAATCTATTTCAGGCATCCGTGGCACTATAGGTGGAACCACGGGCGATACATTAAATCCACTTGATATTGTAAAGTTTACATCAGCCTATGCCACGTTTATCGGCAAGAGTTCTGAATTAGGCAAAAACGCAGAGTTCAATCATCATCGTCCTACGATTGTCGTAGGGCGCGATGCGCGCATTTCCGGCATAATGGTTGACAACGTAGTTTGTGGCACGTTGATGGGCATGGGCTTTGATGTCGTAAATATCGGACTTGCAACAACTCCGACAACAGAACTCACGGTGAGTACGCTTGGCGCAGACGGCGGCATTATCATCACCGCGTCCCACAACCCACGGCAGTGGAATGCCCTGAAGTTGTTAAACAGCGACGGCGAATTCCTCAATGCAGCAGAAGGCGCGCAGGTTCTCAAACTGGCAGAAAATGCTCAGTTTGAATATGCCGACATTGACAAGATGGGCCATTATATCAACTGTGACGAGGCTGACGACTGGCATATCGAAGATGTGCTTAGCCTTGAATTAGTTGACGTAGAGGCCATCAAAGCAAGGAAATTCCGTGTCTGCGCCGATACCATCAACAGCGTCGGCGGAATAATACTGCCAAAACTTTTTGATAAGTTGGGAGTGGAATACACCATACTTAATGGAGAGCCCAACGGCGATTTTGCCCACAACCCGGAGCCTTTGGAGAAAAATTTGCAGGGCATTATGGACGAGATGCGCACAGGAAAGTACGATTTAGGCATTGTTGTAGACCCGGATGTAGACCGTCTCGCCTTTATCTGCGAAGACGGGAAAATGTTTGGCGAAGAGTATACACTGGTCAGCGTAGCAGACTATGTGCTGTCGCATACGAAGGGCAATACCGTGTCCAATCTCTCGTCGACGCGAGCACTGCGGGATATTACAGAGCGTCATGGCGGCACATACGCTGCAGCGGCTGTGGGCGAAGTAAACGTCACGACAAAGATGAAAGAGGTTGGCGCTGTGATAGGCGGTGAAGGAAATGGTGGAGTAATCTATCCGGAGTGTCACTATGGCCGCGATGCGCTGGTCGGCATAGCCCTTTTCCTTACGTCGTTGGCAAAGAAAGGATGCTCGGTGAGTGAATTGCGTGCAACAATGCCTGAATATCAAATAGCCAAGAACCGTATTGACCTTACGCCAGAAACCGACGTGGACAAAATCCTGGAGAAGGTGAAGGCAATGTTTGCAACGGATCCCACTGCACAGGTAAATGATATCGACGGTGTGA
Source organism: uncultured Prevotella sp. (assembly GCA_937877595.1). GTDB lineage: Bacteria > Bacteroidota > Bacteroidia > Bacteroidales > Bacteroidaceae > Prevotella. The sequence goes on along the minus strand of CALFIY010000104.1, from coordinate 32,022 downwards.
AGATAGACTTCCCCGACAAGTGGGTACACTTGCGCAAGTCAAACACCGAGCCCATCATCCGTGTTTATAGCGAGGCTGCAACGATGGAGGCTGCCGACGACATTGCAAAACAGTTGATGCAGGTTGTCTACTCTTCGGTGGAATAGTTTTTTAATAACATAACGGCTATGGACATTAAGAAGATACGCATTAAGGACATTGCCGAGCGTGCCGGAGTCAGTGTGGGCACAGTTGACAGAGTGCTGCACAAGCGCCCAAGTGTTTCGCCAAAGGCACTTGAGAAGGTAAACAAGGCTTTGGCGGAGATGGACTACAAGCCCAATATGTATGCCTCGGCTTTGGCCTATAACAAGTCGTATACATTCTATTGCATTATGCCGCGCCATGAGAGCGAGGCATACTGGCAGGAAGTAGAGGAGGGCGTCGAGGCTGCCTGTGAGCGCCGTCGTGATTTCCGCGTGAGCCACAGGGTGATGTATTACAACCGCTTCTCTACAGACACCTTTGCCAAGGCTATGAATGACTGCCTGCGTCAGCATCCGGATGCCGTAATAATCGTTCCCTCCAAACTTGATGTAACTCGCCGCTTTACAGACCAGTTGCACCAGCAGGGAATACCTTTCATACTCCTCGACTCGTACATGCCCGACCTTAAGCCGCTCTCTTTCTACGGGCAGGACTCATTTTCGAGTGGCTATTTTGCAGCACGTATGCTGATGATGCTGGCACCGCGTGAGACAGAGATAATGATGATGAAGCAGATGCGACAGGGAAATGTTGCTTCCAAACAGCAGGAAAACCGCGAGACAGGTTTCCGCCATTATATGCACGACCATTTTCCCAACGTAGCAATCCACGAAGTCAATCTCTCGCTTGACGACAAGCGCGAGCATTATGACGCAATTCTTGAAGATTTCTTCACAACCCATCCGCAAGTGCATCATTGCATAACATTCAATTCAAAAGCACATCTTGTCGGCGATTTCCTTCTTCGCTCCAACAGGCGAAACATACAGATCATGGGCTATGACATGGTGCCCAAGAATGCAGAGTGTGTGCGCCAGGGCAGCATCTCCTTTCTCATTGCCCAGCATGGATACATGCAGGGCTATGCGTGCATAGAGACACTTTTCGATGCAATAGTCTTAAAGAAAGAAGTGGAACCAGTCAATTATATGCCTATAGAATTGTTAACCAAGGAGAATATTGATTTCTATCGGCGTAAGAATATAGGATAAATTCTGAAACTAAAAACAAATACTATGGAACCAACTACTTTTATCAAAATCAATCCTGCCGACTCGGTAGTAGTGTGTCTCGCAGCAAAGTCAAAGGGTGATATTATCAGTATCGATGGCAAGAATATTACAGTTTGTCAGGATACTCCTGCAGGTCACAAAGTTCTTATAAAGGATGTTGAAGAGGGCGAGGATATCATCAAGTACGGCTATCCTATTGGCCATGCCCGCAAGGCTATGAAAGCCGGCGAATGGGTTAATGAAAATAATCTGAAGACAAATCTTAGTGGTACACTTGACTATGAATATAAGCCTGTTGATGCTACGCTCGGCATTGCTGACGAGCACCGTACATTCCAGGGCTATGTCAGGAAAAACGGCGATGTCGGGGTGCGCAACGAAATATGGATTGTTCCGACCGTAGGCTGCGTCAATGGCATAGCCGAGCAACTTGTTCACAGGCTGAGTAGCGAGACCAAGGGAGAAGGCGTGGACGCCATCTGGTCATGGCATCACAACTTCGGATGCTCACAACTTTCCGGAGACCACGAGAATACGCGCAAAGTGTTGCGCGATATAGTGCTCCATCCAAATGCAGGAGGCGTTCTGGTCTTAAGTTTAGGATGTGAGAACAACCAGCCGGATGAGTTTATGAAGACGCTTGGCGACTACGACAAGGAGCGCATCCGACTTGTAGTGACACAAAAAGTCAAGGGCGATGAAATAGAGGAGTGCATGAAGCAACTCCGCGAGATATATGCCATAGCCAGCAAGGACAAGCGTCAGGTGGTCCCAGTGTGCAAACTTCGTGTCGGCCTCAAGTGCGGTGGCAGCGACGGCTTTAGCGGTATTACCGCAAATCCGCTGGTTGGCGAATTCTCCGACTGGCTTGTGGCACAGGGTGGAACGAGCGTTCTCACTGAGGTTCCTGAGATGTTCGGTGCTGAGACGATTCTTATGAATCGCTGCAAGACGCCCGAACTTTTCCAGCAGACAGTTTCGATGATCAACAACTTTAAGGAGTATTTCCTTTCGCACGGTGAGCCGGTTGGCGAAAATCCAAGTCCGGGAAACAAGGCAGGCGGTATCTCTACGCTCGAAGACAAGGCCCTTGGCTGTACTCAGAAGTGCGGCAAGGCTCCAGTCTCCGGAGTTATGGAATATGGTGATCGCTTAGAGCACAATGGTCTTAACCTGCTGTCGGCTCCCGGCAACGACCTCGTCGCTGCAACAGCCCTTGCCTCAGCAGGTTGTCACCTGGTACTCTTCACCACAGGACGCGGCACGCCATTCGGCACCTTTGTCCCCACAATGAAAATTGCAACAAACCCGACACTGGCAAGCAACAAGCCCCACTGGGTAGACTTCTCTGCAGGCCAGTTGGTGGAGGGACGCACCATGCCGGAACTCGTGCCTGAGTTTATCGACAAGGTACTTGCTGTTGCCAGTGGCGAAAAGGCTCGCAACGAGGTCAATGGCTACCGTGAGATTTCTATTTTCAAGAATGGCGTAACACTTTAACATTGTTCACTGACGCTACAGCCGATGAAGAGATTGCTTGTTTGCCTGTTAGTAGTCTGTTCTGCTGTGGCGTCAGCCCAACGGCTATTGCAGACACGATATTCCGACGATATACTGTCTGAAATAGTTGTAGAGCCGGGTCGGTTTCGTCCTGTTCCCACTGCCAGCAGTGATTTTTGGCGTGAGAATGTGGCCGAAGCCGACCGCAAATTTTATCTGCAACTCGCAGAACAGTATTCGCAGCAGGCGTATGCGCCTATTCCCGACAGTATCTTTGCTCAGTTCAAGTCCACAGGCAACCGTGTGAATTACGAAGCACTAAGTTTTGCGGAGCGGCGGCATCTTGCATGTGTCGTAATGGCAGAAGTGCTGGAGCACAAAGGCCGCTACATTCCTGATATAGTGGCAGGGCTCAGGCATTTCATCTCCCAGAAATGGTGGGGAATCCCTGCACATTATCCCGTTGACAGGCCCGATGAAAAACGGCAGGTCGTGGATTTGTTCAATGCTGAGTCGGCAAGTCTGATGGCATGGACAATCTACATGCTTGACGATGAACTGAGCAGAGCCGACAGCACCGTCTGCCGCGATATGCGTGCTGAGATAGACCGGCGCATGCTTACTCCTTCGCTTGGGCGCAATGGCTGGAAGACGGTGACGAGTAATTGGAACCCATGGATATGCAGCAACTGGCTGACATGTATTTTGATGTGCGAGACCGACAGGGTGCGGCAGATAAAGGCCATTGGTCAGGTGCTGAAGAGCCTTGACATCTTCTATGACGCATATCCTGAAGACGGCGGCTGCGACGAGGGGGTAATGTATTGGGACCGCGCGGCAGCATCGCTCTATGAGTGTGTGCAACTGCTGTCTCTTGCCACAAACGGAAAGGTGTCGCTTGCCAAGGAAACGAAATTCCGGAACATGGCAGCCTACGTGTGGAAAATGTATATAGGCAACGGATATTTCGTAAATTTTGCCGATGCCACGCCGCGCACTACAATCAATGATAATATTGCGTTGCCCTTTGCCAGATATGTCGGTGACGATACGCTTGCTGACTTGACGCGTCGCCGATGGTTGGAAAAGGACGGCCGACGGCCGTCTGAGGCAGCAATATGGCTTGCTTCAGGCAATTATCCTCCGCTGGGACGTCAACTTCTTATGATGTATGGCGGTGGAAAGACGGAACAGATACAGGCACAAGTTGACGTACAAAATACATCGGCTTCACCAGTATACATGCCGCAGTTGCAGGTCTTTGCCGCCACTACGGGCAATGGCAGTCTCTATGTCGCCTCCAAGGGCGGGCACAACGGCGAAAGCCATAACCATAACGATGTAGGAAATTTCATATTGTATGCAGGCGGAAAACCGCAGGTGGTCGATATAGGCGTTGGCACTTATACTCAGCAGACGTTCAGCAACCGTCGCTACGAATTGTTCAACTGCAGGTCGGCCTATCATAACGTGCCGCTCATCAATGGCGTTGAGCAGCACGATGGCAGCAAGTTTAAGGCGCTGGATACTGAGGTTCTTAAGAAAAATTCCTCTGCTGTCTTCTCACTTGACATTGCTGGGGCTTATCCTGACGAGGCCTGCGTTAAAAGTTGGCGCAGGAAAATCGCCCTTGACAAGTCTGCGGTGAGGGTAGAGGAGCAGTATGAGTTGTCTGCCTACAAGCAGCCCACGCAGTTGGTTTTTGTCGTGAGCGGCAAGCCGCAGATACAGGGCAATGGCAAGATTGTGCTGGCCGATGCCGATGGAGCGCAGACCGTTCTGACCTATAATCGGCGTCAACTGACGGCAACGGCAGAGCCCGTCGTCCACAACGATGCTCTTATCGAGCGGTCATGGCCCAACGGGCTCTATAGGATTTGTCTTACACTGAAGGGCAAGTCGCTTACAGGTAAGATAACCTATTCTTTTGCCAAGTATTAGGCAATCTCAATCTGGCGTGACAGTCTTGCCTTTGCCTCTTCCATCTTTGGCAGGTCTACCGTGAGTACACCATGCTCCACATGGGCGGCAATCTTGTTCTTGTCGACGTCGTCGGGCAGTATAAGAGTCTGCTCAAACTTTGTATAACTGAACTCGCGGCGCAGATAGCGTGTGCTCTTGTCCTCTTCGTGGCTCTCCTGTTTTTGTTCCATTTTCACTACCAGGTTGCCGTCGTCGTTGATATGCACGTTGAAGTCTTCTTTCTTCATGCCTGGAGCGGCCAGTTCCACGATATACTCAGTGTTGTTCTCCTTTACGTTGATGGCTGGTGCCGTATTTGCTGCGCGCTGCATGAAATCGTTTGCAAACAGATCGTTGAATACTGCAGGAACCCAGTTGTTTGTTCTCATCATTGGCATCATAGTTTTTACCTCCTGATTTTTTTGTTTTTATTTGTTTAACTTGTTGTTTATTCTGTTTCTGCCTCGTTTTTTCTTTCGGGGCTCGACAAGTATATTACAACAAAGGTGCCAATCAGCAAAAGTGCGCCAATTTGACGCACTACGCTGACAAAATGTCTGTTTTGCAAAAATTTTATAGCGAAAGAAACACTATTCTGTCTTCAGGATTTCCTCCAGAGTGTTAACTGCGCAGTCAACGGTTGGGATGTTGTCGATCGACAGACTGCGCCGGCCGTTTTTCTCCCTGAAGTTACAGCGGCGTGGATTTCTTGCAACAAAGTTAAGTATTCGTTCAAAGGCGTCGCTCTGATAGTAGGGACTGTCTTGTTGGGATATGAAGAATAGCGTGAGACGGCCCTGTTTGAGCACCAGTTTCTCACATCCCAGCATCTGTCCGTGCCGACGCAATACCACCACACGCATCAGTTCTTCGCCCTGGTGCGGCACGGGACCGAACCGGTCAATAAGCCTGTTGCGATATTCCTGTAGTTCGCGGTCTGTGTGCAGGTTGTCCAGTTCGCGGTAGAGCAGCATGCGCTCTGAGTCGGAAGGGACATAACTGTCGGGGAAATACATTTCCAGATCGCTCTCCAGAGTGCAGTCGGAGACCCAAAGATTGTTGGTGTTTTTAAAAGCAGTGTTTTTATTTTTAAAAACAGTGCTGGCGTTTTTAAAAACAGTGCTGGCGTTTTTAAAAACAGTGTTTTTATTTTCAGCCAATTTTTCTTCTTCCTCAAAGCGCTCTTCATTGCGCAGTTCGGCCATTGCCTGGCTCAGAATTTTCTGATATGTCTCATATCCCAAGTCTGCAATAAAACCGCTCTGCTCTGCGCCCAGCAGGTTGCCTGCTCCGCGTATGTCGAGGTCCTGCATTGCTATCTGTATTCCGCTTCCCAGTTCGCTGAAGTTCTCAAGTGCTTCCAGGCGCCGGCGACTTTCCTGTGGCAGATCGGCCAGCGGCGGTGCCAGCAGATAGCAGAACGCCCTGCGGTTTGAGCGTCCCACGCGCCCTCTCATCTGATGGAGGTCGGAAAGGCCGAAGTGGTTGGCACCGTTTATTATAATAGTATTGGCATTGGGTATGTCTATGCCGTTTTCAACAATGGTGGTTGAGAGCAGAACGTCGTAGTCGTGGTTGACGAAGTCTGTGATTATCTGTTCAAGTTCTTCAGGCTTCATCTGTCCGTGTCCGACGGCAAGGCGTGCTTCCGGTACGTAACGGTGAATGAGGTCGGCTATGCGCTGCAGGTCGTTTATCCGTGGATTGACAAAGTAAACTTGTCCATTACGTGACAGTTCAAAATTGATAGCCTCGCTGATTATCTCTGGCGACAGCGTGTGTATCTCAGTGTGTATAGGGTATCTGTTTGGCGGCGGTGTTTGCAGAATGCTCAAGTCGCGCGCACCGAGCAGTGAGAATTGCAGGGTGCGTGGTATTGGCGTGGCGGTCAGCGTCAGCGTGTCTATGTTGGTGCGCATCTGGCGCAGTTTCTCCTTTGTAGCCACTCCGAATTTCTGTTCCTCGTCTATGATAAGCAGTCCGAGGTCGTGGAATTTCACGTTCTTGCCTATCAGTTTGTGTGTGCCTATAATGATGTCTGTTTTGCCTGCTGCCAAATCGGCCAGCACCCCTTTTGTCTGCTTTGCAGAGCGTGCCCTTGTCAGATAGTCCACTTTCACGGGCAAGTCCTTCAGTCTTGAGGAGAAAGTCTGGAAGTGCTGATATGCAAGAACCGTTGTAGGCACGAGAATTGCCACCTGCTTTGAGTCGCATGCTGCTTTGAATGCCGCTCTCACTGCTATTTCCGTCTTGCCAAATCCAACGTCGCCGCAGACAAGGCGGTCCATGGGTCTTGCCTGTTCCATGTCCGCTTTCACATCGTTTGTAGCCTTCAGTTGGTCGGGTGTGTCCTCGTAAAGGAAAGATGCCTCAAGTTCATGTTGCATGAATGAGTCTGCCGAGAAGGCAAAGCCCTTCTCCCTGCGGCGTGCTGCGTAAAGTTTTATGAGGTCGCGCGCAATGTCTTTCAGCCTGCTCTTGGTACGCTCTTTCATGCGTTCCCACTGCCCTGTGCCAAGACGAGAGAGTTTTGGAGGCTGGCCGTTGTCCTGCGCTTTGTATTTGGCAACTTTATAGAGTGCGTGGATGGAAACATAGATGGCGCCGCCGGCATCGTAGATGATTTTTATCATCTCCTGGTATCCGTCGCCTTGCGGCATGCGTACCAGTCCGCCAAATTTGCCTACTCCGTGATCGATATGCACTACGTAGTCGCCGACTTCAAACTGCTGTATTTCCTTCAGCGTGAGTGCCACTTTGCCGGAACGTGCCTGCTCTGAGCGCAGAGAGTACTTATGATATCTGTCGAATATCTGGTGGTCGGTGAAGATGCACAGTTTCAGGTTGTGGTCAACAAAACCTGCGTGAAGGGTCTTCTCAACTCCGATAAAGTCGATGGTTTTTTTTGCAGTGGTCTTCTCGGTGAAAATGTCCTTCAGGCGCTGCAGTTGTTTGGGGTTGTCGGCCAGCATATACAGGCGATAGCCATGTGCAATGAAGTCGGAGAGAGTCCGTGAGAGCAGGTCGAAATTCTTGTGGAACGAGGGCTGAAGTGCCGTATGCGTCAGCATCTTCGCATCTGGCGTTATTGTTGGTCTGTGGCTCATCTCCACTCTCTGCATAGCCTTTGGAGCATCGCTTATAAACTCAGCCTGCTTCGTTACGAGCACCATTTCTTCCGGAAGCATCTCAAGTAGCGATGTGCTCACATCCTGTGAGTCGTCAAAGGGCGGTACTATGGTTATTTGTTGCTTCTTCTGCGCAGACAGTTGGGTGTCTACCTCGAATGTACGCAGTGAATCGATGTCGTCACCAAAGAAATCAATTCTGAAAGGAAGTTCGCTGCTGTAACTGAAAACGTCGATTATGGCTCCGCGTTGTGCAAATTGGCCTGGCTCATACACGTAGTCCACTTCTGAAAAGCCAAGTTCCCGAAGTTTTTTTGTTATCTTGTCTGGCTCTATGGTTTGACCGACAATGAGGGAAATGGAGTGCGACGAGATATGCTGCTGAGAGACTACCGGACATTTCAGCGCCTCCGGATAGGTCACTATTATGTTTTGCTGGCGTGTGTCCTGCGGTGTCAGTCTTGTGAGCACTTCCGTGCGGAGTATCTCGTTGGCTGCGTCATGGCGCTCGCGCGCTGTGGCAGTACGGTAGGAAGTAGGAAAGAAAAGAGCCGTTTCTGCTCCCAGCAGTTGCGTCGTGTCGTGGTAGAAGTAGGCTGCTTCTTCCTCGTCACTGAGCACTATGAGCATATTACGGCCTGTGATCTTCGCCGCTGCTGCAAAGAGCAGGGCAGGAGCCGATGCTGTCAGCCCCTCGATATGGATGTTGCGTGTATCCCGTTTTTTCAGCAGTGTTGCGAGTTCCTGTGCACACGGCGTCTCGCAGTAGAGTTGTAGCAGTTGCTCTATCGTCATTTCTTGGAGGCCTGTTTCTGCTTAGCCATGCTCACGGTATAATATTGCATGGCCTCGGGCAGCCATCCCTGTATCTGCTGTATGCGCGTGGCGTCGGTAGGATGGTCGCTGAATATAGACGAAGAGCCTCCGCCTGTGGCCGACGACATTCTCTGCCAGAAGGTGATGGCGGTGCTTGGATTATAGCCTGCTATTGCTGCGAAGACGATGCCCATGTGGTCTGCTTCGCTTTCCTGTTTGCGCGAAAAACCAGACGACCATGCCTGGGCACCTACGCCAATCACGGTGGCTCCCAACTGTACCCAGTCGTCGCTCATGCCTGCTCCTTGTGCCACGGTGCCAAGTATGGCCAGTCCGTACTGCTGCTTGTAGGCATTGCTGAGTCTCTCTGCGGAGTGTTTAGCCACTGCATGGGCTATCTCGTGTCCGAGTACGATGGCCAGCGATGCTTCGTCGTTGGTCACGGGTAGCAGTCCCTCGTAGACCACAATCTTTCCTCCGGGCATGCAGAAGGCATTGATTTGGGTGTCCTGTACGAGATTGAATTCCCATTGGTATTGGCTTACCTCAGAGCCTAATCCGTTAGAGTTGAGATAACTGACCACAGCCTCGGCCAGCCGTTGGCCCACTCTCTTCACCATTGCAGTGTTTGTGGCGTCGGTCGACGCCTTTGCTGTCCTCATGTATTCTTGATACTGCTGGTTGCTTAGGCTCAGCACCTGTTCGTCGCTTACTATCAGGTTTTGCTTTCTACCAGTTATGGGTACCGTGGAGGTTGTTCCGCATGCTATGAGTACGAACGACATCATAGCGAGCAGTAGCAGTCGTGTGTGTTTCATCGTTTGTAAGTGTTGTCTTATGTTCTTGTTGCGTGCAAAAATACGCATTTTTCCTCTCTGCAACAAAGAAGCCATCGCCAAAAATAGGCGATGGCTTGAAATTTTTTCCTTTTTTACTGATTTAATGTCCCTGCTCTTACTTCAGTCCTCTGTTGGTGAGGGTGAGGTTCAGCAGAGTAGCATACTTCTTAAACTGCTTGCGGCTCAGCACATAGTGCATGTAACTGAGGTCTTTCTTGATGGCGTTTTCAACACGGGAGTCACGCTCGTCCTTGCCATAATGTGTAGCAAACATCATTTCGGCGCAGAATGTCCTGTGAATCTCTGCTACGCTCTCCTTCTGGTCGTCGTTGAGTTCCAGTACCATGCCAAGTTTTTCCATGTTCACCGACATGTCGTATATTTCGGCATTGTCAGTTGCGCTGGTGTTGTCATTCTCAGCAAATGAGAGTGTAAAACTCATCAATGCGGCGGCTGCAAAAAACAATCTTTTCATAATAGTTACCCTTTCTTTTCTTAATAAATAATGTTATCCTTTAGTCATTATCAGCCTGTTGTTATCCTGTTTTCTTGACTGATTGACGATGCAAAGGTATAGCGAAAAGGGGTACACTACAAGATTTTTTGCGTTTGTTTGCGCAAACACCGCTGTTTCTTGACCTCTGTCAAAAAGCGCAAACTATCTTTCTATGTCCTTGAAGTACTTGTAAGTGGCTACTTTCAGTTCGTCTGTGGCAGGCTCGTCGGCTACGATGATACCGTGGCGATGCATCTGCAGAGCAGAGATAGTCCACTCATGTGTCACGGCACCTTCCACGGCGGCCTTCAATGCGCGCGCCTTGTGGTGGCCATTGACGAGAATCATAACCTCGCGCGCATCCATCACTGTGCCAACGCCAACAGTGAGAGCGTGCTGTGGCACCTTGTTCACGTCGCCTTCAAAGAATCGTGAGTTGGCTATGATGGTGTCTGTAGTGAGTGTCTTCACTCTCGTGCGACTTGTAAGACTGCTGAAAGGCTCGTTGAAGGCAATGTGGCCGTCGGGGCCGATGCCTCCGATAAAGAGATCGATGCCTCCAGCCTCTGCTATCATCTCCTCGTAGTGCTCACATTCTGCTTCCAGGTCTTTGGCATTGCCATTGAGTATGTGGATGTTTTCCTTCGGGCAGTCAATATGGTCAAACAGGTTGCGAGCCATGAAGGAATGGTAACTCTCGGGGTGCTCCTCAGGCAGCCCGACATATTCGTCCATGTTGAAGGTCAGCACATTCTTGAACGATACGCGGCCCTGCTTATATGCTTTCACCAAGGCTGCGTACATTCCCTCCGGCGACGAACCTGTGGGGAGTCCGAGTACGAATGGCTTCTCGCTTGTAGGTTTTGCTTCGTTGATACGCTTGATGACGTGTTCGGCAGCCCATTCGGACATGCTCTGATAGTCCTTTCTAATAATTAGTCTCATAAGATAACGTGTTTTTAACTGTTTGTTTAATGCGTGCAAAATTACGAATTACAATTTTTAACGCAAAAAAAATTATTTATTTTGTTTTTGTAATGTCAAATATTTGTGGGTTTAGAAAAAGTGTGCTACTTTTGCATTAACCATTTTGTCTGTTCACACATCAAGAATGGCATGAGACAACTTAAAATAGTAAAGTCGATTACAAACCGCGAAAGCGAGTCGCTTGAAAAGTATTTGCAGGAGATAGGGCGTGAGACTCCGCTTGGCATAGAAGAGGAGGTGGAATTGGCCCAGCGCATCAAAAAAGGTGACCGCAAGGCGCTGGAACGGCTTACTAAGGCTAATCTGAGATTTGTTGTCTCTGTTGCAAAGCAGTATCAGAATCAGGGACTTTCGTTGCCAGACCTTATCAACGAGGGAAATCTGGGTTTGATAAAAGCCGCTGAACGTTTCGACGAAACGCGCGGCTTTAAATTCATTTCTTATGCTGTCTGGTGGATAAGACAAAGCATTTTGCAGGCCATTGCCGAGCAGAGTCGTCTTGTGAGATTGCCCCTCAATCAGGTAGGTGCTGTAAGCAAGATAAACCGTGAGGTGAACCGTTTTGAACAGGAAAACGAGCGCCGCCCGTCGGCTGGCGAAATTTCTGAGAATACAGATATTCCTGAGGACAAGGTTAATGAAGCGCTGCGCTCAAGTGGTCGCCATGTTTCGGTCGACGCTCCTTTGGCAGATGGCGAGGAGAGTAGTCTTCTCGACGTGCTGGCAAATGACGATGCGCCTCAGGCAGACAGACAATTAGTGATAGAGTCGCTGCGTTCTGAGATTTCCAGTGCCTTGCAGATGCTGACTGAGCGCGAACGTAAGGTAGTGGAGGCTTTCTACGGCATTAATCAACAGGAAATGACGCTTGAAGAGATTGGCGTGAAATATGGTCTCACGCGCGAGCGCGTACGTCAAATAAAGGAGAAAGCCATCCGCCGGCTGCGCGGTAATACAAAAAATGACATATTAAAAGCATATCTTGGACAATGAAATTAAAAAGAATATCGTTACAGGCCCTTTTCTTCGTACTACTGATGCTTGTCTTCTGTCCGGTGTCGCTCTGCGCCAAGCGTGTGCAGACAGACAAAATGTATCTCTTCGGATTTGCGGCATCGTTCAAGGATTCGGTGGTATACATGACAGAGATACAGGAATTGCATGGCGTGTGGGTTGACACGAAGACCCGTTTTCTCTTGGGACGTGAGCACTACTCGTCGCAGTTGAAGGAGTATCTGTCAAGTGCGCGCTCAGAGCCCAATCGTGTTTGCATTGTGATGTTTGCCACTGATCGTAAGAAGGCAGAGCGCCGCTTCATAAAACTTCGCAGCAAATACACTTCCCCCAAGTTGAAGAGACGCTACGAAGTGCGTCACATCGGTTCTGCCGACTTTAAGTTCCAGCCTGTTACGGTGAATGAAGAACAACAATAAAAAATAACAATACCATGAAAGCCAAAATGCTGTTTGCCGTCTGCGCCGTATTGCTACTGACGGCATTTACCACTCGTCCTGTCACTACGATTTTTATCATTGGCGACTCCACGGCTGCCAAGAAAGACCTTTCCAAAGGCTCGCCAGAGCGAGGGTGGGGCATGGCGTTGCAATGCTACTTCGACTCGACGGTAATAAAGGTTGACAATCATGCTGTCAATGGCCGCTCGTCGAAGAGTTTCATTGACGAAGGACGCTGGAAGCGAGTCGTTGAAAGCATAAAGCCGGGCGACTATGTTATAATACAGTTCGGACATAACGACGAAAAGCCCAATGCTGATCGCCATACCGACCCGGGCTCAACTTTCGACTACAATCTGGCGCGCTTTGTCAGGGAGACACGTGAGAAGGGCGGCATCCCTGTGCTGATGAATGCTGTGGTGAGACGTAATTTCGCAAAGGCTGTTCCCAAGGGAGACGATGAGGCTCTGCGCAACACCACTTTCAAGGATGCGCCGCGCCAGACAGAGGGCGATTCGCTCATCGACACTCACGGAATGTATCGTGTTGCACCGCGTGATGTTGCTAAGCGTATGAATGTCCACTTTGTCGATGCTAACAAAATTACGGAGCAACTTGAGCAAGGCCTTGGCGTTGAGGGCTCAAAGAAATTGCACATGTGGTATCGGCCGGGTGAGCATCCGGCACTGCCAAAAGGCAGACAGGACAACACCCATTACAATATCTGGGGAGCACATCAGGTGGCACGTCTGCTGGCAGATGCGTTGTGTGAGGAAATACCTGTCTTGCAGCGTTACCGCACCGACGATAAGCCCTGCCTTATGGAAGGCCAGAAATGAAAGCAATAACAAAAAAGGCATGCATTCCGTTATGGGATGCATGCCTTTTCTTTGTGTATCTGTTACTTGTTGCTTACGACAGAAACGAGTTCTTCAGGAGAGAGCAACTGCTGTGTGCCTGACAGCATGTCTTTCAGCGTTATCTTTCCAGCCTTTATTTCGTCCTCGCCGGCTATTGCGACAAAGGGAATTTGCTTGGTGTTGGCATAACCCATCTGTTTCTTCATCTTTGCAGCGTCAGGATAGAGTTCCGTGCGTATGCCGTTGGCTCTTGCACTGCTGATGACAGGCATGCAGTAGGCTGTCTCGCGCTCACCGAAGTTAATGAAGAGCAGTTGGGTGCTCTGAAGAGAGTCGGTGGGGTAGAGGTCAAGAGTGTTAAGCACGTCGTATATCCTGTCGGCTCCAAAGGAAATGCCAACACCCGACAGGCCAGGCATGCCGAAGATGCCCGTAAGATTGTCGTAGCGTCCGCCGCCCGTAATGCTGCCCATCTCAACGTCGAGAGCCTTAACCTCAAAGATGGCACCGGTGTAGTAGTTGAGGCCGCGTGCCAGCGTGAGGTCCAGTTCGTAGTTTATCGGCGTTGTAGCGTTTTCGGATATAATATTAAGATATGAGAATATCGTGCGCAGTTCCTCAATGCCAGTCATTCCAGTCTCGCTATCCTTCAGCACCTCTGCAATGGTGTTGAGTTTCTCTTCGTTAGAGCCCTTCAGCAAGATGATGGGTTGCAGACGTGCTATCTGCTCTTCGCTGAGGCCGCTGCTTTGCAGTTCTGCGTTGACATTGTCAATGCCAATCTTGTCGAGTTTATCGATAGCAACTGTTATGTCCACCATCTTGTCGGCTGCACCTATCACCTCTGCAATGCCCGAGAGAATCTTGCGGTTGTTGATTTTTATTACGACACGTATGCCAAAGCGCTTGAAGACCTCGTCGATAATCTGCATCAGTTCTACCTCGTTAAGCAGTGAGTCGCTTCCCACTACATCAGCATCGCACTGGTAGAACTCACGATACCGGCCCTTTTGTGGCCTGTCGGCACGCCAAACAGGCTGTATCTGATATCGTTTAAAGGGCAACTGCAACTCTTCGCGGTGCATTACAACGTAGCGGGCGAACGGCACGGTGAGGTCGTAGCGCAGTCCTTTCTCGCAAAGGCGTGCTGCCAGATGCAGGGCGTTGCGCTCCGAAAGTTCGTCGTCGCTTACCTTGCTCATAAAGTCGCCGCTGTTGAGTATCTTGAACAGCAGTTTGTCGCCTTCTTCGCCGTATTTTCCCATCAGTGTCGACAGGGTCTCCATCGACGGTGTTTCTATTTGCTGAAAGCCATACAGGCTGTACACCTCGCGGATGGTATTGAAGATATAGTTGCGCTTGGCCATTTCTACAGGGCCGAAGTCGCGTGTCCCCTTGGGTATGCTTGGTTTTGCCATTTCTTTTTGTGGATTATACATTCCTTACGATTGTCTGCGCGCGATCCGGACCGATGCTGATTATCGTGATAGGTGTTTCCAGTTCTGCTTCCAGGAATGCCACATACTGCTTAAATGCCTCAGGCAACTGTTCCTCGCTTGTCATTTTTGTGAGATCGGTTTGCCAGCCGGGAAGTTCGCGGTAAACGGGTTCTATTCCGTCTTCTATGTTGTAAGGGAAGCGTGATGTCTCCTTGCCGTTCTGTCGGTATGCCACACAGGCCTTTATTGTCGTGAATGTGTCAAGCACGTCGCTCTTCATCATAATCAACTTTGTTACACCGTTCACCATTATAGCATATCGCAGTGCCACGAGGTCTATCCATCCGCAGCGGCGCTCACGCCCTGTCACTGCGCCGTATTCGTGGCCAAGGTCGCGTATCTTCTTTCCCGTCTCGTCAAAAAGTTCTGTCGGGAACGGGCCTGCGCCAACTCTGGTGCAGTAGGCCTTCATTATGCCGTACACGTCGCCAATTTTGTTTGGCCCTATGCCGAGTCCTGTGCATGCTCCGGCACAGATGGTATTTGAAGACGTGACGAATGGATACGAGCCGAAGTCAACGTCAAGCATTGTGCCCTGTGCTCCCTCGCACAGCATGGTTTTCCCTTCGCGCAGCAGCGTGTCTATCTCGTGTTCGGAGTCTACAATCGGGAACTGCCGCAGATATTCAACGCCTTCCAGCCAGCGCTTCTCTGTTTCGCTGATGTCGTAGTCGTAGTTGAGCGAGCGCAGAATTGCTTCGTGGCGTGCTTTAGCAGCCGCATACTTCTCTTCAAAGTTCTCCAGAATGTCGCCTACGCGAAGTCCGTTGCGCGACACCTTGTCGGTATACGTCGGGCCAATTCCCTTTCCTGTAGTACCTACGCGGTTCTTGCCCTTCTGTGCTTCGTATGCAGCATCAAGCACCCTATGGGTAGGCATAATCAGATGGGCTTTCTTAGAAATGTGCAGGCGAGAGCGCAATTCGTGGCCACTGGCTTCCAGAGCCTTTGCTTCTTCCATAAAAAGATCAGGAGCCAGCACCACACCATTTCCGATGATGTTCACTTTGCCTCCCTGGAAGATGCCCGACGGGATGCTGCGCAGCACGTATTTCTCTCCTTCAAATTCAAGAGTGTGACCGGCGTTGGGGCCGCCTTGGAAGCGAGCCACGACATCATACTGTGGCGTGAGAACATCTACCACTTTGCCCTTTCCTTCGTCGCCCCACTGCAAACCCAGTAGAACGTCTACCTTTCCGTTGTTCATCGTTGTTATCTTATTATTATTTATGTTTTTTCTGTTGTATAGTGATATTGCGTTGCCGTGTTATCTTGGCCTGGCAACTGCTGCATATACCATATATATATAAGGTGAAGCCATCTCTGCGAAATCTGTGAAGACGCAGGTGGGTAATAGCGTCGTTTACCTGCTGTGAGCGTATTTCGGTTACAGTGCCGCAGACGGTACAAATCTGGTGGCTGTGGCTGTTGTTGTCATAGCAGGCTTCATACTTCGTCTGCCCCTGAAAACGGTGGCGGGTGACGAGGCGTATTTCCATGAAAAGTCGCAGGGTGTTGTAGAGAGTAGCGCGGCTAACAGGAAATCTGCGCTTGTTGCACAGGATGTCGCTAAGTTCGTCAAGCGTGAAGTGCCCGTCAATATCGTAAATGGCATCCAGTATGGCGTAGCGCTCCGGTGTCTTGCGGTGGCTGTTAGCCTCAAGGTAGCGGGTCAAGATTTGCGCTACGGTGGCTTTCAAGTCTTCTCTCATCCTTTCCATTAAAAGTGTAGAAACATGTGCAAAGGTACAAAAAACGAGAAAAACGTATAAAAAAAGCAAGAAAAATTTTGGAGTTTCATGCATTATTACTACTTTTGCCGTGTAATAGACATAAAACTATGCTTATGACAAAACGTATACTACTAATATTCTCCTTCCTTGTCACCATTACGTGCGCGCCTGTTTTTGCAACAGTTGCCGACATGGAGTCTATGGCTGTGGAGCAGGTAGACGATGAGCAGTCGGTAAGTATTGTAGTCGACCATCAGTCGATACGTGTCAGCGGAGCGCAGGGGCAGGTGCTGGAAGTTATCTCCGTAACCGGTCGCCGAGTGATGGCGGTGCGTATAGACAGCCCAGTGCAGCGCGTGGAACTTACAAACATTCCTAAGGGCTGCTACATAATCAAAGTAGGCAAGGTGGCAAGAAAGATAGTAGTTTGAAGCAAGTTTTTGTCGTAATTCTTGTGTCGCTGGCATTACTTGGTTGCAGCGACACGTCATCCCAACAGACAACAGAAATATCCCAGGAGGCATTTTCGGCTTTGAAGATGCCTCAATTGTCTATAAATACAGGTAAGGTAAAAGATTATATAGCCCAGCATGCACATGCAGGGCGCGACAGTCTTTTGCCAGATACGCGCGCGGCACTTTATTATCAGGGTTGCGGACAGATGCTATGGGTCGACAGAATGTTGACAGACGAGCGCGCCGACACGTTGTTACGCGTGCTGTGGCAGGCAAATGCCCAGGCAGGCGTAGACACACGGCTTTTTGATACTCAGCAGATAGCCAGCGACCTCGACAGACTGCACACCCTCGATTTTGACGAGGCTAACGACGTCTCTACGGTTGTGGCCCGGCTGGAATTGATGCTGACCAGGGCCTGGTTGCGCTACACAAGCGGCCTGCGCTATGGCTTTGTCAATCCTAACCGCCTGCTCAACACCATCGACCCAGAGAAGGTCGATTCTACAGGTAGACCGAAAGCAGGATACAAGCGCCTTTTCGACATTGACTTAGAGCGGCCGACGGCGAAGTTCTACGCCGAAGCCATAGATGCAGCACATTCTGTTGCAACGATGAGAGCCATGCTGGACACCATAGAACCGCGCACCCCGATGTATGCCCAGTTGCGCACAATGCTTGCCAGCGATCCTGCCGACAGCAAGCGCATCATGGCCAACATGGAGCGCTGCCGGTGGAGAGCACGTCGGCCCGTGCCCGAACAAGGCAAGTATGTCGTGGTGAACATTCCTGCATACCATCTCTATGCCTACGGCGGTGACAGCCTGCTTGACATGCGTATAGGCTGCGGAAAGCGCGCCACCAAGACCCCGTTGCTTCACAGTGAGATAGAATACATGCAGGTAAACCCCGAATGGGGCATTCCCCAGAGCATTATAGATACTGACGTGGCGCGTCACGCTGGCGACAGCGCCTATTTCGCCCGTAATAGATACTATATAGCCGAGAGAGCGACGGGACAGAAAGTGGATATCCGCAGTGTTACGCGCGGCATGCTGCTCAGCGGCAGGTACAGGGTCAATCAGGAAGGTGGTCCTGGCAATTCTCTCGGCCGTCTCATTTTCCGGTTTAAGAACAACTTCTCCGTATATCTGCACGACACGTCGACGCCAGGCTTTTTCCGTAATGACGTCAGGAGCGTGTCGCATGGCTGCGTGCGTATACAAAAGCCTTTCGATTTTGCCTGCTATCTTCTTGGCGATGCAGACGAATGGACGCTCGACCGCATACGTATTTCCATCGATATGCCACCTGTGACTAAACAGGGACGTCGGCACGTTCAGCGCCACGCTTCCGACGAAAAGGAGGAGCGCGAGAAGGCAATGCGTATGATACGCTATCTGCCCGTCACGCCACATGTACCTCTATTTATAGAATATTACACAATTTATCCCGACGCCAGCGGCCAGATGCAGCGCTATTCCGACATCTACGGCTACGACGACGTCATTAGCAAGCGCCTGACAGGCATATAAAAGCAATATGGACAACGACAGACTGCTGACAGAACGCCTGACAGACCCTGCCACCCGACGCGAGGCATTCGGACAGATGGTCGACCAGTATGGTGAGCAAATCTACTGGCATGTTCGCCGCATGGTGCTCATCCACGAAGACGCCAACGACGTTGTGCAGAATATCTTCCTTAAGGCGTGGACAGCCCTGGACAGTTTTCGGGGCGACTCCAAACTGACTACGTGGCTCTATCGCATAGCGCAGAACGAGAGTATCGACTTTGTCCGTAGGCAGCAGCGCCATCCGCAGGTCAGCGAAGATGCTGCCGACAATGGCGTGGCACGGCAGTTGATGGCCGACTCCTATTTTGACGGCGACGAGACAGAGGCGCTCCTCCATCAGGCAATCAGCCAACTGCCGGAGGTGCAGCGCACAGTGTTTCAGATGCGCTATTTCGAGGATATGAAATATAGCGAAATCAGCCAGATTCTAAACACTTCCGAGGGTGCTCTCAAGGCTTCCTATCACATAGCAGTAAAAAAGATTTCAGAATTTTTTCATCGTCAGGATTAAACTTTCCGACTTTTATTTCGTCAGAAAGATAAAAATAACTCAAAGCATTATGACTAACGACGAGCAGTATCTCAGCAAGAGAGTAGGCAAACCCAACGGTTTCAAGGTGCCCGAAGGCTATTTCCAGCAACTGACCAGTCAGGTGATGAGTGCCATTCCCGAACAGACTGCGGCAGAACAGCAGCCCGTTGCCAAGACTCTCCAGTTGACGCCGAGAAGACGCTGGTGGATGTCTGTGGCAGCATGTATCGTGGCTGTGTTGTTCAGCGCCACTGTCTATATGTGGCAGCAGGATGTTGCTGACGAGTCGTCGGCTCTTGCCACAGCCGCCGTCTCCGACAGTTATATCGACGAGGCCACCGACTATGCCATGCTCGACAATATTGAAATCTACTCGTATCTTGCCGATGCTGAGTTGTAGACAGACGAAATAATAACCTCTCAAAAAAATGACGATGATGAAACGTACAATGACCATTCTCATGCTGGTGTTATGTACATTGGTTGCATCAGCACAGGACAAGAAGAAATTCTCGCCAGCGAAGTTTGAAAGTGATTTGGCAGCCTATATTACCCGTGAGGCCAGTCTCACTCAGGAGGAGGCTTCCAAGATACTTCCCCTGCTCAAGGAGATGCACGACAAGCAGCGCTCGCTCATGGAGAAGCAGCGTCAGTCGGCAAAGCAGAAACCAGCCGACGACAAGCAGGCCGCTCAAGCCATAGAGCAGGCCGACCGTCTGGCCATCGAACTGAAGCAGATTGAGCAGCAGTATCACAAGAAGATGGTGAAAGCAGTGTCGGCGCAGAAAGTTTATGCCGCGATTAAGGCTGAAAGCAAGTTCCACCGTCGTATGATGAAGGACTTCCAGCACAAGCAGGGCAAAGATCCGAAGGACCGCCCGCACGCTAAGCCCGCCAAGAACGGCAAACGCCAGTAAGAGCACACTGTTCGCAGTGGGGCTTGCGTGCAGTGCACGTGTAGCGCCCATGCAGGATAAGCCAATGATGTGCCCGTGGAATATCTTCCACGGGTATATTTTTTGTCAGTACAGCCTCCACTTTCTGTGGAGTGTTGGCTGTTGTTGGAACAAGTCCAAGCCGACGGCTTACGCGGTATACGTGAGTGTCTACCGCCATTGCTGGTTTGCTGAAAGCAACGCTGAGCACCACGTTAGCAGTCTTGCGCCCCACGCCGGGCAGCGACAGCAGACTCTCCATGTCGCCCGGCACCTCTCCGCCATGTTCGCTCATCAGTTGGCGCGCCATGCGCACCAGGTGGTCGGCCTTGGCATTCGGATAACTCACGCTGCCGATATACTCCAGCAGGTCGTCGGGTTCTGCCGCAGCCATTGACCGGGCGTCGGGATAGTGGCGGAAAAGTTCGGGAGTCACGATGTTGACGCGTTTATCTGTACATTGTGCGCTGAGCACTACTGCAACAAGCAACTGGAAGACGCTGCCAAACTCCAGTTCGGTCTGTACGTTGGGCATCGCCTGTCGGAAATAATTCAACACTGCTTCGTAGCGCTCCTTGCGTGTGGGAATGTATGGTCCTGTCATGTTTGCAAAGTTGCAAAAAAATATCCTTTTCGGCCACAAATCATCTTAAAAAAATTGCAACAGCTTTTAAAAAAATTACAGCTGTTTTTAAAAAAATTACAGCTGTTTTTAAAATCGCTACAGCTGTGTAAATTTTTCCCACCACTGCTGTGGCAAAAAATCAAGCACTTTGAGTGAAAAATACTCACGCTCGGACAAGAAAATGAAACTTTCATTTTGCACTCCGCTCGTTTAGTCGTAACTTTGCCCCATAAAGAAAAAACAGGATAATTTTATTTGCAGAAATAGCGTATGACAAAAGACGATCTTCGCATAGTGTTTATGGGCACGCCCGAATTTGCCGTTCCGACGCTGCGCCGACTGGTAGAGGAAGGCTATAATGTAGTCGGAGTGGTGACGCAGCCCGACCGTCCCGTCGGTCGTCACGGCTCGGTGATGCAGCCATCGGCGGTAAAACAGTATGCCCTGTCGTGCGGACTGCCTGTGCTGCAGCCGGAAAAGATGAAAGACGAGACTTTCCTTGCCCAACTGCGGAGCCTGCAGGCCAATCTTCAGGTGGTGGTGGCCTTTAGAATGTTGCCCGAAGTGGTATGGGACATGCCACGCTACGGCACTTTCAACGTACATGCAGCATTGCTGCCGCAGTATCGTGGCGCAGCACCAATCAACTGGGCTATCATCAACGGCGAGACGGTGACTGGAGTCACGACATTCTTTCTCGACCATGACATCGATACGGGGCGCATCATTGCACAACGTACTTTCCCGATTCCTGACGACGCCGACGCAGAGTACGTGTACAATGGACTTATGATGCTGGGCTCTGATCTCTGCATGGAAACCGTCGAGGCCATCGTCAGCGCCGACGGCCATCCAGCCACAATGGCGCAGGAGACGGCAGAAGGCCAGTTGCTGAAGCCAGCACCGAAGATATTCAAGGAGACATGCCAGATAGACTGGAACAAAAAGGCGCGGCAGATTTACAACTTTGTGCGCGGCTTGAGCCCGGCGCCAGGAGCATGGACTGTGCTGGTTACTCCCGACGGGCGCGAGACTGTGCTCAAAATCTACAGGTCGCATGTCACCAGCCACAAGTCATCCGATGTTGGCAGCATCAGTGTTGTCGACAGGCAACTGTGCATTTCTACTGCCGACTGTCTGCTGGCAGTGGATGAATTACAGTTGGCAGGCAAGCGTCGCATGTCATCGCGCGACTTTGTTAACGGCATGAAGGACATAGAAATAAGCCGTGTGAAATAATTCTGCACGGCTATATAATAAATTAAGGCTTAGTGCGTTCTATGTATAGACGGATAAAGTTCAACAAAACACACCAGAGCCTATGATACAAACTTCTACTCCAGACTCAATGCCCCAACCTTACCCCCAAACCATCCTGATGCTCAAGCAGGTAGCGCGCATGTATCGCACACGGCAGCGGGGCGATGGCTCCTATGCCTTGTTGCAGCCAAACTGAGCCATCACGTTTTCCTATCCTAACCCTTCACTCTCCACACTACTTTATCAATGGCAATAGTATCACCATCACTGCTCGCCGCCGACTTCCTGCACTTGGAGCGCGGCATTGACATGATTAACCGCAGCAGTGCAGACTGGCTTCATCTGGACGTTATGGACGGGGTCTTCGTGCCTAACATCTCGTTTGGCTTCCCTGTGCTTGAAGCGGTGGCCTCGCGCTGCACCAAACCGCTCGATGTCCACTACATGATAGTCCATCCCGAGCGCTACATAGAGCAGACAGCACGGCTGGGCGCCATGATGATGAACGTACACGTGGAGGCATGTCGGCATTTGCACCGCACAATACATGAAATACACTCTGCAGGGATGAAGGCAGGAGTGACGCTCAATCCTGCCACGCCGTTGCAGATGGTGGAAGACGTGATATGCGATGTCGACATGGTGCTGCTGATGAGCGTAAACCCTGGATTTGGAGGCCAGCAGTTTATAGAAAACACCATACAGAAGGCCGTGCGGCTGCGAAAGATGATAACCGAGGCAGGCAGCAGTGCGTTGATAGAAGTAGACGGGGGTGTGCAGCAGGAAACGGCTCCGCGGTTGGTGGCTGCAGGAGTTGACGTGCTCGTAAGCGGCAGTTACATATTTCGTGCTGCCAGTCCAGAGACGGTTATCGACCAGTTGAAAAATCTTTGAACATTCTGTTGTCGGCAGGGCTCTTCTGCTGCCAACAGTGCTACAGTTCCAGGTTGAGCGAAATCCTGTTCTGCTTGGCCATGCGGCGCATGTTGATTACGGCATAGCGCATGCGGCCGAGCGATGTGTTGATACTGACACCAGTAGACTCAGCAATCTCCTTGAACGACATATTCTGATAGAAACGCATGTAGACCACTTCCCGCTGTGCTACTGGCAGAGCGTTCATAATCTGATGGACATCGGCAAGCACCTGGCTGTTTACCACCTCGTTCTCGCGGCTGAGGGCAGAAAGGCTGGCGCCGTGGAGTTGCGACAGGTCGTTCTGCTCGTTAACGTCGACAATGCGCTCGCTCTTCTCGCGGCGGTAGAGGTCCATTATCACGTTGTGGGCAATACGTGTAAGCCAGAAGAGAAACTTGCCCGAGTCGGTATATTTGCCGTCGCGCAGTTTCACTATAGCCTTTACGAAAGTGTCCTGGAATATGTCGTTGGCCACGTGCTCATCGTGCACTACAAACATAATGTAGCCAAACAATTTCTGCTCATTGCGTGCTAACAACTCATCGAACGCACTGTCATCGCCACCAGCATAGAGCAACGCAAGTTCCTCATCGGTGCGGTTTGCAAAATTCTTCATACTTTTCTGAAAGTGTTGTTTCTTGAAGTAGAAGTCTATTCGATAGGCAATTCGATGTTTAGGTTGTTAACAATAATTAGTAGTTCGCGTGCAAAAGTAGATAAATTTTATTTTCCAGCCAAAGAAAATGAAAGAAAAATGGCTGCTGTAAAAATAATTTGTTATCTTTGTGCAGGAAATTACTACTAAAACTATGACAAAACTTTTTGTGCCGGGCCGCTTGTGCCTCTTTGGTGAGCATACCGACTGGGCTGGTCACTATCGCACTATGAATGCCGACATTCCCACGGGTGCGGCTATCGTGACAGGTATAGAGCAGGGCATCTATGCCGAAGTGGAAAAATCACCGATTTTCGAGATGCACAGCGACGCACCGGAGATAGACAGCGAATGGCGCGACTTCTCGTGTCGCATGACTGAGAGCGAACTGAAGCGTGTCGCCAAGTCGGGCTCCTTCTTCTGCTACTGCGCCGGAGTGGCATCATACATGCTGGAGTGGTATAAGGTGGGCGGCGTGCGCATTCGCATAACAGAGATGACGCTGCCAATGAAGAGCGGACTGTCGTCGTCGGCAGCAATATGTGTTCTCGTCGCGCGCGCGTTCAATATATTATATAATCTAAACCTCAACACGCTGGGCGAAATGAACATCGCCTATCTTGGCGAACTGCGCACGAGTAGCCGATGCGGACGTCTCGACCAGGCATGTGCTTTCGGTGTGAAGCCAAACCTGATGACCTTCGACGGCGACGAGATAGAAGTGCGGCCGCTCAATGTGAAGAAAACCCTCTACTGGGTTTTCGCCGACCTGTGTGCAGAAAAAGACACTATACGTATCCTGGCCGACCTGAACAAGTCGTACCCGTTTGCCGCTACCGAAGAGGAGCGTAACCTGCACCGCGCCCTCGGCGAATGGAACCACGAGACGGTAGAGCGCGCAATAGAATACATGGCAGAAGGCAAGGCGGAGGAACTCGGACGCCTTATGACAGAGGCAGAAGAGAAGTTCGACCGCTATGTAGCGCCGATGTCGCCGGCACTGTGGGCTCCTAAGTTGCACCAGGTGCTGCACGATGAGAATATACAGCCACTGGTATATGGTGGCAAAGGCGTAGGCTCGCATGGCGACGGCTCTGTGCAGTTCCTGGCACGTTCGGAGGAGGCGCAGCAGAAGTTGGTAGAATATCTCAACCAGCAAGGAATGCGCGCATATAGGCTTACGCTCAACCCACTGCACACGGTGCGCCGCGCCATAATCCCTGTGGCCGGTTTCGGCACACGTCTCTATCCTGCTACGAGAGCGCTGAAGAAAGACTTCTTCCCGATACCGTGTCCCGACGGCATGGTTAGGCCAGTGATTCTGATCCTTTTGGAAGAACTGGTAAAGAGCGGAGTGGAGGAAATTTGCCTTGTGCTTGGCTCGGAAGAGGAGAGAATTCAGTATACTGAGTTCTTCGAGCGCCCACTTTCCGACGACCATCTGAAAAAACTCAACGCCGAGGCGCAGGAGTACGAAAACCATATCCTCGACATCGGCAAGCGATTACATTATGTATACCAGCACGAGAAACGAGGCTTTGGCCATGCCGTCTATCAGGCTGCAGAGTTTGCCTGCGGCGAGCCTGTGCTGCTCATGCTTGGCGATACGCTCTACCGCAGCCACAGCAACAAACCGTGCGCACTGCAACTGATAGAAGAATATGAGCGCTACAATACGCTGATGGTTAGCATACATCCTGTGCCGCTGTCAGAAGTTAGCCACTATGGCATAATGAGCGGAGTATGGGAGGACAAGGAGCACACAATACTCAATGTCTCGGTGATGAACGAGAAGCCAAAGTCTTCGTATGCCGAGGAATTTCTCGGAGTGCGCAACAGCAATGGCGAGAAAGAGTATTATTCGGTCTTCGGGCAGTATATACTGACGCAGGAGGTGTTTGAACAACTTGCAGCCGACATTCAGCAGGCAGATATTGACGGCGACCATCAGCGCGAAATAGAACTGACAGCCGCACTTGAGGCTGTCAGGGAAAAAAGCGGCATGACAGGAGTGCGACTGCAGGGCTCAATGTACGACATGGGCAATCCGCGTGCATTGCAGCGCTGCGTGGCAGAATATGCAAAATGAGGAAATTGTTCTGCAATTTCCTCATTTTCGTACGTACTGTTTTTTAGTGCTTGCCGTATCTCAGGAGATATTTTCCGTAGTCGTTCTTCGCCATGGGCTCTGCCAGACGAAGCAGTTGCTCGCGGTCTATCCATCCGCGCTTGTAGGCTATCTCCTCCAGACAAGCCACCTTCAGTCCCTGGCGCTTTTCTATCACCTCGATAAAGGTTGAAGCCTCCGACAGCGAGTCGTGAGTGCCGGTGTCGAGCCATGCAAATCCGCGCTGCAGAGTCTGCACTTTCAGTTGCTTACGACTGAGATATTCCTGATTGACAGTGGTAATCTCCAGTTCGCCGCGTGCCGACGGTTTGATGTTCTTGGCTATCTCTACAACACTGTTGGGATAGAAGTACAGACCTACTACGGCATAGTTTGACTTTGGATGTTCCGGCTTTTCCTCAATACTCAGACAGTTGCCGTCCTTGTCGAATTCTGCTACGCCGTAACGCTCCGGGTCGTTCACGTAGTAGCCAAACACGGTAGCCTGATTGTGACGCTCAGCCTGTTCCACGCTTTGGCGCAGCATGCCGGTGAAACCGCCACCGTAGAAAATGTTGTCGCCAAGCACCAGACAGACACTGTCGTCGCCTATAAACTGTTCGCCAATAATGAAAGCCTGGGCAAGACCGTCGGGACTGGGCTGCTCAGCGTATTCAAAACGCACGCCAAGTTCTTCGCCAGTACCCAGAAGTCGCTTGAAACTGGGCAGGTCGTAAGGCGTAGAGATAATCAGTATCTCTCTTATTCCGGCCAGCATGAGCGTTGAGATCGGGTAGTATATCATTGGCTTGTCGAAGATGGGTATGAGTTGTTTCGATACGCCCTTTGTGATAGGGTAGAGGCGTGTGCCGCTACCGCCTGCGAGTACAATTCCTTTCATAGTATGTGTTATTAGGGTATTTATGCTTTAGAATTTCTTTCCGAAGACGATATTCAGAAAAGTCAAGACCAGCAGTTTCGCGTCA
Organism: uncultured Prevotella sp.; assembly: GCA_937877595.1. GTDB lineage: Bacteria > Bacteroidota > Bacteroidia > Bacteroidales > Bacteroidaceae > Prevotella. The sequence continues at coordinate 5,439 of CALFIY010000104.1, read as the reverse complement.
AGCCATAATGAGCGATTCTTCAGGTAGTCGAGGTCCATTTCCAGCCTGCGGAGCATTTTCTCCATGGTGTCGGTATATCCATTGTAGAGCGTGGCGTATGATGTAATGCCCGGACGTATCTGGTAGAGCATCTCGTAGCGTTTGTCGTGCTGCATTATCTGGTCTATGAAGAACTTCCGTTCAGGTCTTGGGCCTACAAACGACATCTCTCCTTTCAAAACGTTATAGAATTGTGGCAGTTCGTCAAGGTGGTGATTGCGCATGAAGCGCCCGGCACGTGTCAGCCTGTCGTCAGTCTCGCTATTCCACAGGACAGGCCCGTTTTCCTCGGCATTTGTAACCATGCTGCGGAACTTATAGATATAGAAAGGACGTCCAAACCGTCCTATACGCTCCTGTTTATAGAATATGGAGCCGTTGTCATCGCGTCGGATGGCGATGTAGCAGACAAGGAAGAGGGGAGAAAAGATGATGAGGCATATTAATGCGGCAAAGAAGTCAAACACGCGTTTGATCTCTCTCTCCAATGCATTCATACCATCATATATATAGGTGTAGTGTTGATCCATTGGCACTGACTTTCTCTAAAGTTTATTAAAGAAACGCATATAAAGCATAATTATTGTGCCGAAGCATGTGTTTTCTCCATATTTTTTAGGTACTTCCTGCTGTCGCGCCTGCGTCGACGGATTTTAGCATAGTAGGAAGGCATGAAAAAAATAAAGAAGTACAGGTAAGCCTTCGTTTGGGAATATCCGAAAACCGTCTCTAAAACGTTGACATTATACTTGATGAGCGAAAACTTATTGCTGGAAACAGACTGCTGACGCTGGCGGTAATATGCTAACGGCTCTGTCAGACAGAAACAAATCTGGCAGTCTTTCAGTATGTTCAGGAACAAGGCCCAGTCTTGCCGTTTGCGTATGGCAGGCATGTAAAATTTCCGGCCAAGCCTCTTTGTGTCGTAGACAGCGGTCAGACAGCCTATCTTGTTGTCGCGCTTCATCATGGCAAGTGTCAGATGCGATGGCGAAATACTGATACCGGTAATCTTGCTGTCCTCGTCGCATATCAGATAAGACGAACTGCACAAGGCGCAGTCGTGTTTAGTCATGTGGGCTATCTGTTTCTCGAGTTTCTCTGGCATCCAGCGGTCGTCGCAGTCGCAGAAGGCAATATAGCGGCCTTGCGCACGCTCTATGGAGCGGTTGCGTGCAATGCCAGGCCCTCGGTTTTCCTTAAGATACTCTACTTTTACGCGTGGGTCTTTCTTCTCATATTGCCTGAGAATGTTTTGCGTCTCGTCGTCTGAGCAGTCGTCGGTGATAAGCAGTTCCAGGTTCTGGTAGGTCTGTGCCAATATACTCTCTATACTGTCAGCAAGAAATCTGCTGGCGTTATACGTGGGCATGATAACGGATACAAGTTCCTGGCTCATCTATTTGCAGTTTTTCAAAAATCGGCTGCAAAGGTAATCATTTATTTCGGAAACGCCATGTCTTTTCCCGTTTTCTTATCCCTCAACACGTTTTTCTGAAGATATTCTTGAAGAGACCAAGCACCCTTGTGAGAAAAAACAGGAAGTTGTAGTGCTTTATGTCAGACAGGTAGAGCCGACATAAAGCAGCCGCCAACGGGATAGTATCGGTAGATGCCTTCAGTTTGGAGCGTTGTGCCCTGGCAGAACCGCGTCGAATGCGTCGGAAGTAGATTGTGTCGGCCGGTGCACAACGTATGCTGCGTACGTTCTTGCTTATCGTGGCCATGAACAGGGCATCCTCGCTCTGCTTGAAACGTGTGTCGAAACAGTTGTCGGCAATTATTTTTCTTGGTATGAGTTTACAGCAGCATGTAGAAAAGAAACTGCGTGACGTGAGAAGCGAGGAGACTTCCTCGCTGGCAATTCGGTTGTATGCTCTGCCAAGGTAGTCGGTGCTGTATGACTGCCGAATTTCATCAAAGGTTTTTACGTTGGAAACAACGATGTTGTCGTCGGTCGCCTTCGACAGAAGGCTTTCAAGAAAATTGGCAGACGCCCAGTCGTCGTCATCGATGAAGCACACGTAGCGTCCAGTGGCTTTTTTTATTCCAATGTTGCGGGCATTGGAAACTCCTGCCACATTAGTATATATATATATTAACTTTACGTCAGCGGCTTTATTGATGTATTTGGCGATGTCCTGACAATATGGCTCCTCATCTCCATTCAGTACGATGATTATTTCATACCGTGTGTGGCTCAATGTCTGATTGCTGAGCGAGTCCAGACATTGCCACAAATAGTCCTGCGGTCTGTAGGTGGGTATTATTACGGATATGTCGACTGATGTCATTTGTCTGCTAATGGCTTAATTGTTTGTAGACGCCTCTCAGTCTTGTGATGTGACAGTAGAGCGATGGCAGATACAGCCTGACGCTTCTTAAGATGACTGCCAGCGGATAGCGCAGCGGCAGATTGCGGCGCACAAAGGTGAGATAGTCGCGGTCGGAGCGTGTTGGCGATGTAACATGGCGCTTACGCTCGGCAAGAGACATTTCCATAAGTTTGTGGATTTCTTCTTTGTCAGTGTCGTGGTCACATTCACATTCACCACAGACGTTAGCCGTTACCATAGTTGGAAATCCATGGCGGCGAGCCAGCATGCCATAGTCGAAGTCGGCGCTTGAGTGTTTGTATCCTGCGTAGAAAACTCCTATGCTTTCCACTACAGAATGGTGAACAAGCAGTATGTTGGCATGGACAAGGTCTACTGGCTGCGGTTTGCCTGTAGGCTGTACGATGACACGCCTTCCCTTTGCCTTGCTGGCAAAGTTGAAACCGCCATAGGTCACCTCGTCGGGATTACCGGGCTGGCAGGTGACGCCTGATGAGAGACCGTGACAGCCTTTTTGCCTAAAACCGTGGCTGTCGGCTCCAAACAGTTCCTGAAAGACATTGCTGAAGACGTTTGTGTCGTCGTTGAGCAGCAGAAAATAGTCCCATGAGATGCCGCAGTCGATGGCTGTCTGCCATGCCAGGCGCATGCCTCCTGCCCAGAAGAGCGAACCGGTACCTTCTATGATGTGTATGTCTGCCGTAGGAAACTCCGACTTGACGGCTTCGCTGGTTCCGTCGGTGCAGCCATCGTCGGTAATGAATACAGACAGGTCTATATGGTCGTCGGCAGACCTGTTATAATCGTCTGATGCCTTGAGAAGATGCTGCAGGCACGAGACTGTCTTATGTCTACGGTTAAAAACGGTGAGTATAGCCGCTATTTTCATGTATATCAGATGTAACAAATGTTGCCATGCGTCACATTAATTAAACGTGAAATTTTTTTTTTTATTGTTTGCAGTCAAAAGAGATTGCTGTTTGCACATAAGAAAAAATAAATCCGTAATTTTGCACCCGGTTAGAGATGGCTGACGCACCCCTATCAGGTTATGGGAAACATTAGAGTATTGTATATCACTCATAGTGCTGCAATGCAGGGCGCAAATCTTGCTTTGCTCGAGTTGGTTCTTGAATTGAGAAGAAAGTACAAGGTCGAGCCGGTTATCCTAATGCCCCGTATTCATAGGAATTACTATGACAACAATCTTGCCTTGGCTTGCCGCGATAGTGGAATAGAGTGTTATTCCCTGCCGTTCTACCGTTTTCATAGCAGTACGCGTTGGGTGCAGTATGTGCGCTGTCTGGCAAATATCGTGTGCTATCCGTATGTCTTCCTTAAAATGCGCCGCTCGTTTTCACTTATCCATTCCAATGGCAGTGTGCTCAGTCTCGGAGGCTATCTGTCGCGTTGGCTTGGCGTGCCGCATGTTTGGCATCTTAGAGAAGCAGGTGCTCTGCACTATGGCACTAAGTCGCTACCCGGCAAAGGCTACGAGAAATGGGTTTATGGCTTTGGCGACATGTTTCTTGCCATATCAAAATCGTTGATAGACTATTACTCCACGACTATTCCCTTGGAGAAAATCAGACTGGTCTACGATGGTGTGCAGGATGTGGACGAACATCTTGTTTCAGCACACGCTAATTCCGTATTCCAGTTTTGTATGGTTGGTCTGGTGACTCCGCCAAAAAATCAGTTGGATGCCCTGCGTGCCGTCAGCGTGATGGTCAACGAGCAGCATATCACAGACTTTCATCTTACGATTGTCGGTTTTGAGGAACACGGATATATTGAGTCGTTACGCGCATTTGTCGAAGAGCAGCACATTGGTGAATATGTCACTTTCGCTGGTGAGCGCAGCGATGTGCCTGAAATACTCAGCAATATGGACGCTGGCCTGATGCTGTCCAGGTTTGAGGCTTTTGGTCGCGTCACCGTGGAATACATGTTGCACGGTCTTGCAGTTGTTGCAACAGATACGGGAGCAAATGGTGAGATAGTAGAAAATGGCAGGACAGGTTTGCTTTTCCCCCTTGGTGATTTCCGCCAACTTGCCAATCATATGATCACGCTAATGCAAAGTCCGCAGATGGTCAGCGACTTTGGCGAGCGTGGGCGCATGCGTGCCATGCAACTTTTCACCATTCAGCGCAATGCCCACGGGGTGTATGAGGTATATCGCGCCATTCTTGACGAGCGGCGATAGACTCCTTACGTTGCTATACGCTGAGCCAGGTACTGGCTGTTTTCTTTTCTTTTTTTCTTGATGCCTGGATGCTACCGGCATGAAGCAGCATCCACGTCAATTCAGCCGTGAAGGCACCAACGCGGTACTGGTGGGCAGAGAGTCTTGTAAGATAGCAGTTGGCAAGAACCTTTCCAAGTCTCAGTAAACTTTTGAGAAATCCTTGATTTATGTTGCAGGCTTCAATTAGCATGTCGCGGCGCAGGCGTTTGTGGTTGAAAGCCTGCATGTTTCCCTGTACAACCCTGTCGTGAAACATTTTTGCCTTTGGTACGAAGAGCGTCTTCACTCGGTGAAAAGCCATGCGATGACAGTAGTTGTCGTCTTCGCCATAATGGAAAAACAGAGGGTTGAAGCCGCCAATCTTTCGCAGCAGGTCAGCAGGCATCAGCCAGCAGGCAGCACATACCCCACCGGTCTCGTAGCAGGAGACAAGTGACTTGCCGATGAGCAGGTCGTCGAGCATTGTGTTGCGGGCCTTGGCGATGCTGATGCGGAACATCTCGTCAATGCGGCTTCCGTCGCCGTTAAGGTGTAGCGGCGAAAGCAGCGATTCTCCATCACTGACCGCGAGCATCTTCTCTAAAGCATCGGGCGCAATGGCTGCGTCCTGATTGAGCAGCAGTACATAGTCGGCGTTGTGCTCCAAGGCATACTTTATTCCTATGTTGTTGGCCTGTCCGAAACCAAGGTTCTTTTCTTGTGGCATCCAGATGGCATCAGGATAGTGTGAAGGCACATGCTCGCGCGTACCGTCGGTAGAGCCGTTGTCGATGACGATAGCCGTTGTGGGAGCGGTGCTTTCAGCCAAACTTT
>CALFIY010000103.1 GCA_937877595.1 uncultured Prevotella sp. | reverse complement strand
TATTTGCCTTAATGGAAACAACTTCCTTCACTTTTTTTGAATTTTATTTAGGACACTATTGATTTTTTTGCTATTTCAGCATAATTATAAGTAAAGTCACCTGCTTGGGCAGTGCGAAGTCGGTGCGGCAGGCTATGATAGCCATACTACGAAGAGTCACGGTAGTATGGACGAAATCCATAGCATGCATAGGAAAATTTTTAGCAGTGTTGAGAAAACTGCACCGTCGGAGGCTGTTTTTTTGTTGCTTGTTATTGTGGATAGTGAAAAATGTAGTACTTTTGCCAGCGCTAAAAACAATCAACGACAATGGAAGTAATACAGAGTTTCACAATCGACCATACAAGGCTGAAGCCTGGTATTTATGTGTCGCGTCAGGACAAGGGCTTCACAACATTTGACCTGCGCATAACCGAGCCCAATAAGGAGCCGGCGGTTGCTCCTGCCGCCATGCATAGCATGGAGCATCTGATGGCAACATGGATGCGCAACTCGGCAGTAAAGGACGACGTGGTGTATGTGGGACCCATGGGATGCCTCACGGGTATGTATGTTGTAATGACTGGCTGCTATACCGTGGGTGACATGCGTCGGCTTACACTCGAGTGTCTTGACTGGATGATAGAGCAGACCGAGGTGCCGGCAACAACACCGGAGACATGCGGCAACTATCTGCTCCACGACCTGCCCATGTGCAAATGGGAGTGCTGCAGATACAAGGAGAGATTGGAAAACGACTTCCACTGCGAGTACAGCAAGTTGCAGGTGGTGCTCGGCGACGGAAAGGTGTTTGCCGATGCGTAATTTACAATTCATAATGCATAATTCACAACGCAAGACAAGATATGTTTGAAAATCTGAGTGACAGACTTGAACGGTCGTTCAAGATACTGAAGGGTGAAGGCAAGATAACAGAGATAAACGTTGCCGAGACCCTGAAAGACGTGCGCCGTGCGTTGCTTGACGCCGACGTCAACTATAAGGTGGCCAAGCAGTTCACCGACACCGTGAAGCAGAAGGCGCTCGGCATGAACGTGCTGACAGCCATTAAGCCAGGGCAACTGATGGTGAAAATAGTACATGACGAACTGGCTGAACTGATGGGCGGCAAGGCTGCCGAACTGAAACTGGAAGGCCGCCCTGCCATCATACTGATGTCGGGTCTGCAGGGTTCTGGTAAGACGACATTCTCTGGCAAACTGGCCAACCTGCTTAATACACGTCAGCACAAGCGGCCGCTCCTTGTGGCGTGCGACGTGTATCGTCCTGCAGCCATTCAGCAGTTGCAAGTAGTGGGCGAGAGCATAGGTGTGCCTGTCTACTCTGAGCCAGACAGCAAGAATGTGGTCGAGATAGCCCGCAATGCTATACGCGAGGCCAAGCAGAATAACTACAATGTGGTAATCATCGACACCGCAGGCCGACTGGCTATCGACGAGGAAATGATGCAGGAGATAGCCACGCTGAAGGATGCTGTACAGCCCGACGAGACGCTCTTCGTGGTCGACGCGATGACGGGTCAGGATGCCGTCAACACTGCCAAGGAGTTTAATGACCGTCTTGACTTCGACGGTGTCGTACTGACAAAACTCGACGGTGACACCCGTGGCGGTGCTGCCCTGTCGATACGCACCATAGTGACAAAGCCTATCAAGTTTGTAGGTACGGGCGAGAAGATGGAGGCCGTAGACGTGTTCCATCCAGAGCGTATGGCCGACCGTATACTGGGTATGGGCGACGTGGTAAGCCTCGTGGAGCGTGCGCAGATGCAGTTTGACGAAGAAGAGGCTAAGCGTCTGGAGAAGAAAATAAAGAAGAACAAGTTCGACTTCGACGACTTCATGGCGCAGATACAGCAGATTAAGAAGATGGGCAACATCAAGGACCTCGCCTCGATGATACCAGGTGTGGGCAAGGCTATTAAGGATGTTGACATCGACGACAACGCCTTCAAAGGCATAGAGGCCATTATAAACTCGATGACGCCAAAAGAGCGCCAGAACCCCGACATTATAAATCAGAGCCGCCGCATGCGTATAGCCAAAGGAAGCGGTACGAAGATAGAAGAGGTGAACCGCCTGATGAAGCAGTTTGACCAGACGAGAAAGGTGATGCGCATGGTGGCTGGGGCTGGCTCGTCGAAGATGGCGCAGATGGCAGCAGCGATGAAGATGCGCGGCGGCATGCCGAAGTTTTAGTGGTTAGAGGTGAGAGGTGAGAAATGAGAAGTAATATTTAAGAATATGCAACTGATAGACGGAAAAGCAACGGCTGCGGCCATCAAGGCCGAGATAGCAGAAGAGGTGAGAGATATTGTGGCACGTGGCGGAAAGCAGCCCCATCTGGCAGCGGTGCTCGTGGGGCACGACGGCGGCTCGGAAACCTATGTGAAAAACAAGGTGCTGGCCTGTGAGCAGTGCGGATTCAAGTCGACGCTCATTCGCTACGAAGACGATATTACAGAAGACGAACTGCTTGCATGTGTGGACAGACTTAACAGCGACGACGATGTCGACGGCTTCATAGTGCAGTTGCCTCTGCCTAAGCACATCGATGAACAGAAAATTATAGAGGCCATCGACTATCGTAAGGATGTAGACGGCTTCCATCCTGTCAACGTAGGGCGTATGGCCATCGGTCTGCCATGCTTCATCTCCGCTACACCGCTTGGCATCATTACCCTGCTGAAGCGCTACGACATTGAGACCTCTGGCAAGAAGTGTGTCGTTCTTGGGCGGTCGAATATCGTGGGTAAACCCATGGCGCAACTTATGATGCAGAAGCAGTACGGCGATGCAACGGTCACCGTATGCCATTCACATTCGGCCACGCTGAAGGAAGAATGTCGCGAGGCTGACATCATCATTGCTGCCATCGGCAAGCCTGATTTCGTGACAGCCGACATGGTAAAGGAGGGCGCTATTATTATAGATGTAGGTACGACACGCGTGCCCGACGCAACGCGCAAGAGTGGCTTCCGCCTGAATGGCGACGTCAAGTTTGATGAGGTGAGTCTGAAGTGCTCGTTTATCACACCAGTGCCAGGAGGCGTCGGCCCGATGACTATCTGCTCGCTTATGAAGAACACGCTGGCTGCTGGTAAGAAAGAGTATTATAAGTGAGAGGTGAGAGGTGAGAAAGAAACTGCTGCAGAGGAGTATTATCTGCAGGGCAACGAATATCGCAGGCAAGGACAATGGCATGAAGCCATCAACTGCTACATCCGTGCCATAGAACTCGACCCTGACAGCCCTGCAGTGGAAGCCAAAAAGATGCTCGATGACATTATGGCATTCTACAATCGTGACGCCTACAATCCCTAAACTTGATTGTAGCAGAATATAAAAAAAGAAATAGGACACATGGCCTGTCAGCTATTCGCTTACTTCGCGAATGGCCGACAGTTCTTTTTCTGTCTTCGTTAGTTTCTCCTTACAGAACTTGATGAGTTGCTGAGCCTCTTTCAGGTTCGCCGCTATCTCATCGATGCCAAGTTCATTGTTTTCTATTTTCTTTACGATGGCTTCGAGTCGCTGTATGGCAGACTCGTATTTTAATTCATAATTCATAATTAATACCTGTCAATGTTCAATGGTCAATGTTCAATATTCAATGGTCAAACCACTTCCGAGCGGATTACTCCATCGGCAAGGCGAGTCTCGAGCAAGTCGCCAGTAGCGACGTCCGACGGCTGACGCACGATGCGGCCGTTGTGCGTTGTGATGCTGTAGCCGCGCTTTAGCAGGACGGCAGGGTCGATCGATTTCAGTTGCATTTCTATTTGGCCCAGGCGATGGCGCTGAGTGGTGAAGAGCAGTTCGGCTGCTGCCGGCAGACGCGTTGATACGATTGCCAGCCGCTGCCGGGCTTCCGACAGATTGCGTGCTACAAGCGCAGGAAGCGTCATGGCAAGTCGCGACAGACGCAGGCTCTGCTCTGCGAGCAGAGTGCTTACTGCGGTGTTGAGCCGTGTTTCGGCATCGTTGATTCGACTGAGCGTCGTGGCAAGATGGTCTATCAGCAGGGCAGCGGCAGCAGTCGGAGTCTTTACGCACTGGAAACTCACCATGTCGATGACCGACTCATCGCGCTCATGGCCTATGCCTGTGATGATGGGCAGTGGAAACTGCGCCACGTTTTCAGCAAGGGCAAGAGTGTCGAATCCGCTGAGATCTGCCGTGGCGCCACCGCCGCGTATTATCACGACGACGTCGAATGATGTGGCATCGTCGTATATGCTGTTAAGCGCACTGATGATGCTCTGCTCTACCTGTTCGCCCTGCATCACGGCAGGAAATAATGTGACGTCAAAGCGAAAGCCATAGTCGTTGTTAGCAAGTTGATGGCAGAAGTCGCCGTAGCCTGCTGCCGTGGCAGCACTGACTACCGCTATGCGCTGTGCAAACAACGGCAGTACCAGTTCGCGCTGCATGTCGAATACGCCCTCGCTCTTCAACTGGGCGATAATCTCCTGACGGCGGCGTGCCATGTCGCCAAGAGTGTAGGTGGGGTCGATATCGCTTACAATCCATGAGAAGCCAAATGCCTCGTGGAACTGGGCATATACGCGCAGCAGCACCTTCATGCCTGCACTCAGCGGCTGACCAGTGACACGCAGGAAGTGCGGGCCTGCTATCTGCCAAGTGCTGCGCCAGCATTTAACAGAGGCACGGGCTATTGGGGTAGCGGCATCGTCGGCCTTCTCTATCAGTTCCATGTAGCAGTGGCCGCTGTGCTCATGACATTCCGACAACTCTGCCTCCACCCAATATTCATCGGGCAGGCATTCGCTGATAGCCTTGCGCACCAGTCCATTAAGGGCGCTCAGCGAGTAGTGCCTCTCATTCTTTCTCTCTTTCGTCATGCTGCATTTTCTTGCCTATCATGTAGGCGCGCCAGAAGTTTGGCATGCCATAGCCTGTGATGTTAGTAGGGTGGGAGTGCTGGTCGCTTGTCTGTCTGACAAGATCCATCAGTTGCAAGGCCGTAAGATGTGGCAGAGCCTGCCACAGACATGCCATCATGCCACACACAACAGGAGTGGAGAAAGATGTTCCCATGTCGTGCGATATCGTGCCGCGTCCGGTGACCACAGCGGCAGGACTGCCTATAGCTACCACATCGGGCTTTATGCGTCCGTCCTGTGTTGGGCCGACGGCGGCAAATGGAGCGTTGGTAAGTTCTGGTGTGACGGCACCCACAGTAAGGCAATCGTGCGCATCGGCAGGAGGAGTGAGTTTCTTCCACGGTCCCATGCCGGTGTTGCCTGCCGAGTTGACGAGTACCATCCCCTTGTGTGCCACCATTGATGCGGTGTGGCTAATAAATGTCTGTTGCCCGTCAAGTTGCCACAACTGGTGAGAGCCGTGTCCGTGGTCGAACTGGTGATATCCCAGCGAGGAATTTACGATGTCACATCCCAGACTGTCGGCATATTCCACGGCCATCGCCCAGTAGTCTTCCTCCACCTCCTGCTCTGTCTGCTGGTCTTCACAGCGCATAAGCCAGTAGGACGCTTTCGGGGCGGTGCCGACAAATTGGAAAGGCTGGCATACGGCCATCGTCGACAGCACCTTTGTACCATGGTCTTGCTCGTAAAATACAGATGGCGACGGAGGAAAGACGAAGTCCCTGCTGCCGCGCACGTCGATGCGCTCCATTGACGGGATGCGGTCGGCATTTTTGAAACCGCCGTCGAGCACTGCAATCCATATTCCTTCGCCCAGAAAACCTATGTCGTGCAGCCGGTGGCCATTGAGCGAACGTATCTGCTTGTCGGCGCGGCCGTAATGCGTTGAGGTTACGGAGTCCCAAGGGTTGAAGTGCTCGTGATACTTGGTACGAATGGCTGTATGAGTGATAGAGTCGGGAGCCTGCCATACCAGTTTGCATCCGCTTATGCAAGGCAGCGCGCGCAGACGCTCTGCATGTACGGTGTCGCGCATTAGCACCAGCACGGTGTTGTTCCACTTGCTGCATCCCAGTATGCGCGCATCCTTGTTCTCTATAATCTTAAGATACTTCGTGCTTACGGGCAGGTCGGTAGAGTCCACGGCCAACTGCTGCCGCTTGCGCCGCTCTACGGAACGCCGTGACAGAAAGCGTGAAGGATGGGCGACAGAGTAGGGGCTTCCCTGCTTGTCGCAAAGCGTGACACGAAAGATGTAGGCAGGATAGTCGCGGTTTTTCACCTTGCGCGTCATCTCCTGTGCCTTTGCGTTGCTGAAGAAAAAGTTTGCCAGCAGCGCAAATAGTGCAGAAGCCCACCATCTAAGCATTTCCTGATGTGCTATTTTGACTTGTAACGCTCTGACTGTGAATGAATCAGTTCCTCGTCGTCAAAGTAGTTTATCTGCATAGCGGCACGCACTTCACTCATGGTCTGCGCTGCCGTTTCGCGAGCCTGCTCCGTACCCTTTCGCAGGATGTTGTATATTTCAGGAATGTCCTGCTCGAATTCGTGGCGGCGCTGGCGTATCGGGTCGAGCATTTTGTTGATAATCTGATTGAGGAATTTCTTGCACTTCATGTCGCCCAGTCCGCCGCGCTGATAGTGCTCTTTCAGTTCGTCCAGATTCTGATATTCTGGCAGAAAGTTGGCAAAGTCCTCAGTGCTCGAGAAAGCATCAAGATACGTAAACACTGCATTGCCTACCACGTGGCCCGGGTCGTTAAGGTTGATATGCTCAGGGTCGGTGTACATTGAGCGAACTTTCTGCCATACCGTATCGGCATCGTCAGAGAGGTAGATGCAGTTGCCAAGCGACTTCGACATCTTCTCCTTGCCGTCGGTGCCGGGCAGCCGGCGTGCGGTGGCATTCTCTGGCAGCATGATGTTCGGCTCTACAAGTACTTCGCTGTACACACTGTTAAACCGGCGCACCAGTTCGCGCGTCACCTCTAACATCGGTTCCTGGTCCTCGCCAACAGGCACCGTGGTAGCCTTGAATAGCGTGATGTCGGCAGCCTGGCTTACAGGATAGCAGAGAAAGCCCAGGGGAATGTTTGCCTCAAAGTTGCGCATCTTTATCTCCGTCTTCACCGTAGGATTGCGCTGTACGCGACTCACGGTGATGAGATTCATAAGGTATGTAGTGAGTTCGGCCAGTTCTGTTATCTGGCTCTGAATGAATATAGTGCAACGCTCAGGGTCGAGTCCGGCAGAAAGATAGTCGAGCGCCACCTCAATGATGTTCTGTCTTATTTTCTCAGGATTGTCGGCGTTGTCGGTCAAGGCTTGTACGTCGGCCATGAAGACAAACATCTTGTCGTAGTCGCCGGCATTCTGCAGTTCCACGCGACGGCGCAGCGAGCCGATATAGTGTCCTAAGTGCAGTTTTCCTGTAGGGCGGTCGCCCGTAAGTATAGTCTTTCCCATTTTTCCCTTCTATAATATTATAATAATGTAAATCGGTGTGCAAAGTTACGGAAAAACAAGAGAAGAGCCAAAATAAAATTGAATTTTATTCTGGCGAAGATTCAACTCCAAAATGCAACTATGTCTGCAAAGGTAAGAAAAAAGTCTGTATTGGGGCTTTGAATCCGAGTTTTTTTCTTG
>CALFIY010000102.1 GCA_937877595.1 uncultured Prevotella sp. | reverse complement strand
CTACCATCCTGTCGATGTCGCTGCTCACCGTGATGGCCGGAGCCGCCATCGCCCCGGCATTGGGCATCATCAAGGCTCACTTCTCGCAGGCCAATGGTCTGCTGATACAACTCATTGTCAGCATGCCAGCCCTGCTTATCATCGTCACCAACCTCTTCTTCCTGCCTATAAGCCGACGACTGCACACACGTGCCATCGCCGCCACGGGGCTTCTGCTCTATGTAATGGCAGGGGCTGGTTGCTACTTCGTTGACAATATCTACGTACTGCTACTGCTACGCGCGCTTCTGGGCATCAGCGTCGGACTGATCATGCCGCTGTCAACAGGACTGCTGGCCTACTATTTCCCTCCGGAGCAGCAGGCTCGGCTGATGGGACTCTCGGCAGCAATGAATCAGATGGGCGGCGTGGTGGCTACGCTGTTGGCAGGACTACTGGCAACAATAGAGTGGAACTATGCATTCCTGGTATATCTCATGGGACTGATTGCCTTAGTGATGGTGTGGCTATGGCTTCCCGACGAGCAACTTGGCTCTGCCAACAAGCGCGGCATACCATTTGAGCCTCGGCAGTTGCTAAAGTTCCATCCCTCTGTCGTCGGAATGTTACTGCTGATGATGATTTTCTTCATCTTCCCAACAAACTTCGCCATCATTGCACGCCAACAAACTTCACTATCAACCGAGGCCATCACAATGATAATGGTTGGACTGGATGTAATAGCATTCTTTGTCGGCCTACTGTTCGGCTCGCTGATGCATGCCTTCAGGAAGACTGTAAAATACTTTGCCCCACTGTTTTTCCTATTAGGCTATGCCGCCTATCTGTTGCCAGGACAATGGTCTGTGGCATACGTTATACTCGGCTCCGTCTTCATCGGCATTGCCAACGGCGTGGGAGTTCCCTATCTGAACACCATTGCCAGCATCAAGGGCGGCAAGAATTCTGCCACCACTGTCATGCCGTTGCTTTCTGCTGCCCTCTACCTGGGGCAGTTTGTCTCACCGCTCGTGGTTATGCCACTGGCAAAGGCTTTATTCTCATCAGACATGACAGGCCCTTACAAAATAGGTGTCATGCTGTGTCTTGTTTTCCTTGTACAAGTATGGGCTACACGCCATTTCCAAAGCCTGCCGCCAGAGCAAAAATAAGTTTTTCAATCGACTCCCGGTCAAAGATAAGCCGCGTCGGGGTCATGAAGTGGCGAGGCGAAAGCCGCATCGTGTCCCGTGACCGCAGAGAACGGAGCAAACTGGGCCGCCCTGCTCGCGAGTGGCATCTGCGGATGACGCTTCGACACGTGATGCGGCAGATCTATTATGTCCGCATATCGTTGTGCGGTGGTAAATGCTTCACTCTCCATCATTGTTTTTTTAAGCCTTGTGTCCTCCTATCTGCATATTACGTTCTTTGGCTGTAGCGCCTTCCTCGAAATTCAGTCCTTTCAGTATGGCGTTTTTGCCGAAACGGCGCTTGATGGCCAGACGAGCCTCTTGCATGCGGCGCTCCTTAGACAGGGCTTCGGCAGTCTGCCGACGTTGCTCACGAAGTGCTTCATAGTCGACGAAGAGATCGAGTTGCTGTGGGCCACCATTTCTCGGCACATCTGTTTCATTGACCACGTGAGCCGCCGTGAGGTTAAGCCGTCTCACGAGTAGGTCTTTGTTGACCGTTTGCTCATACAGTTGACGCACGGCATCGATTATTACGTGCGACGACGACGTTGCCGTTGGCAAATTGGCTGTGCCGTTGGCATGCTTTGGCACGATGCGGCCGTAGTGGTCTCGGCGAACTTCGCCATGATACCTATCCCTTATCTCCGGACGGGTCAGGCTTTCCACGTCGTAACCAACAAAGAGCACCAGTTGGTCTGTCACCAACCGCTTTTCGACCAAGTCAAGAGCCATCTGGTCTGCCATTTCCTGTACCACGACGCGTGCACTCTGCCAGTCGTAGGCTGACTGCAGCACCTGTCCGCTACTGAAAGAATTGCTCTCCGGGCGGTAGGCTTTCACCAAGTCTATAGTACAGGGCTCCCAGCCCCAGGCATGGTCTATGAGCAACTCAGCATTCACGCCAAACAAATCGTAGAGCAGGTCTTCGTTCTCTATGCTGCAGCGTGCCACCTGTCCCATGGTTTCAATGCCGTACATGGATAGTTTACGGGCTATGCCATGCCCCACTCTCCAGAACTTTGTCAACGGGCGATAGTCCCACAATTCACGTCTGTACGACATTTCGTCCAATTCGGCTATACGCACTCCATCCTCGTCGGCAGGCATTTTCTTTGCCATGATGTCCATTGCAACCTTGCAGAGATACATATTTGTGCCTATGCCTGCAGTTGCCGTTATGCCTGTCTGACGGAGAACATCACGTATTATGGTCATGGCCAGTTGACGGCCTGTCATCCTGTAACTCTCAAGATAGGGCGTTACGTCCATAAACACCTCGTCAATGCTGTATACATGGATATCCTCTGGCGCAACATATTTAAGATAGATGCTACAGACCTTTGCACTCACCTCTACATAATGAGCCATGCGCGGAGGAGCCACGACATAGTCGGCTTCCAGATGTGGATCGGACTGAAGTTCCGTGTCTGACACTGATTTCCCTGAGAAACTATAGCCTGCAATCTTTCTACGCCTCTCGCTATTCACTTCTCTCATCCGCTGAACAACTTCAAAAAGCCGCGCCCTGCCGCCAATGCCATACTGCTTCAGCGACGGCGACACAGCGAGGCAGATGGTCTTCTCTGTCCTGCTCTTGTCGGCAACGACCAAGTTTGTCGTCAGTGGATTCAGCCCACGGTCTACACACTCTACTGATGCATAGAACGATTTAAGGTCGATGGCAATGTATGTACGGGAAGTAGTTTGCATTGGCAGGTTGAAGCATCGCAGATGATGGCATCCTATTGTCGATGGTGTTGCAAAATTATATTTTTTTTGCAACAACTCAATCTTTGCAATGTAAAATAATAAATTAATCACTAACTTTGCACACCAAATCTGAAACAAAACCATACTGATGAGCAACAGCAACACTTCACCTGCAGATGCGTATATTGAGATAAAAGGTGCAAGGGTAAACAATCTTAAGAATATTAGCCTGAAGATACCGCGCGACAAACTCGTTGTAGTGGCTGGCGTCAGTGGTAGCGGAAAGTCAAGCCTTGCCTTCGACACCCTGTATGCTGAAGGCCAGCGCAGATATGTAGAAAGCCTGTCAAGTTATGCACGCCAGTTTCTCGGCAGGATGAACAAACCTGAATGTGACTTCATAAAAGGCATCCCACCTGCTATCGCCATTGAGCAGAAAGTGATATCACGCAACCCACGAAGCACCGTTGGCACTACGACGGAAATCTACGAATACCTGCGACTGCTGTTTGCACGAATAGGCAAGACCTACTCGCCTTTATCGGGACAAGAAGTAAAGAAGCACAACGTGGCCGACGTCATTAGATGTGCTGCGCAGTTTGCCGCAGGCACAAAATTCATGATCATGGCTCCGATACACCCTGTAGAAGGGCGTACTATGCATCAGCAACTGCAAACATATAAGCAGAACGGATATGCACGTCTGATGGTAGACGGCCAGGTTGTCAGGATAGACGACTGTCTGGAAGGCAACACACTCACGAAATCTGGCAACTCACAAATATACCTGCTCATCGACAGAGTCACTGTCGCCAATTCCACAGATGCCATTTCCCGTCTCACGGATTCTGCAGAGACGGCATTCTACGAAGGCATGGGAGAATGTCGACTCACTTTCCTGCCGGCACAACTCAACTACGACTTCTCCACACGCTTCGAAGCCGACGGTATCACTTTTGAAGAGCCTGGCGACCACCTGTTCTCATTCAATTCTCCTGCCGGTGCCTGTCCTGAATGTCAGGGATTTGGCAAGATAATAGGCATAGACGAGCGTCTCGTAATTCCCAACACCACACTGTCCGTCTATGATGGCTGCGTAGTATGCTGGCACGGCGAAAAAATGAAGATGTGGAAAGAAGAGTTCTGCCGCAGAGCAGCGAAAGACGACTTCCCTATCTTCGAACCTTATTATAATCTCTCGCAACAGCATAAAGACTGGCTATGGCACGGACTGCCAAGCGATGCCAAACGCGACCCTCACGAACAGGTGTCGATAGATGCCTTCTTCCAGATGGTAAAGGAAAACCAGTACAAAATACAATACAGGGTGATGATGAGCCGCTATCGCGGCAAGACAATTTGCCCCGTCTGTCATGGCACCAGACTGAAGAAAGAGGCCGGTTACGTTAAGATAGGAGGACGCAGCATCAGCGACGTGGTAGAAATGCCAATAGTACGGCTCAAACAGTGGTTCGACACACTGCAACTGAGTGAGCAGGAGCAGCAGATAGGGCGTCGGCTGCTGACAGAGATAAACTCGCGACTGCAATTCCTTCTTGACGTCGGACTGGGATATCTCACACTGGGTCAGAGTTCCAACTCGCTAAGCGGCGGCGAGAGCCAGCGCATAAACCTCACCACATCACTTGGCAGTTCGCTGGTTGGCTCGCTCTACATTCTCGATGAGCCAAGCATTGGGCTGCATCCACGCGACACCGGCAGACTCATCGGAGTGCTTAAGTCGCTTCGCGACATTGGCAACACCGTCGTGGTGGTAGAACACGACGAAGAGATGATGAGAGCCGCCGACTACCTCATAGATGTCGGACCAGATGCAGGCAGACTGGGAGGAGAGATTGTCTTTGAAGGCAATGCTGCTGATATCAACGCCGACAACACGGCAGGCACTCGTAGCCATACCGTCAGATATCTGCTTCACCAGGAGAACATTGACGTGCCGGAAAGCAGACGCCCATGGAATCGCAGCATCACCATACGGGGAGCACGCATGAACAATCTGCAAGGCATTGACGTCACACTGCCTCTCAATGTTATGACCGTCGTAACGGGAGTGAGCGGCAGCGGAAAGTCAAGTCTTGTAAAAGGCATCCTCTACCCTGCCCTGAAACGGCTGCACGGCGATGTTGCTGACACACCAGGCGAATACCTCTCCATCGAAGGCGACCACGAAGCAATACAGCACATAGAATTTGTAGACCAGAACCCTATCGGCAAGTCGACACGCTCCAACCCTGCCACCTATGTCAAAGCCTATGACGCCATCCGCGACCTCTTTGCCGAACAGCCTCTTTCCAGGCAAATGGGATATACGTCGCAGTACTTCTCGTTCAATGCCGACGGCGGCAGATGCGACGAGTGCAAGGGCGCAGGAGAGATTAACGTCGAAATGCAATTCATGGCAGACATCGTGCTGCAATGCGAAGCATGTCACGGGCGACGCTTCAAGAGCGACATACTTGAAGTAAAATATGAAGGACACAGCATCTACGACATTCTCAATATGACCGTGTCGGAGGCCATTGCGTTCTTCAGTAAGCACGAACAGACAACCATTGCCAACAGACTACAGCCCCTTGAAGACGTCGGACTGGGCTACATACTGCTTGGCCAAAGTTCCAGCACTCTGTCAGGAGGTGAGAACCAGCGTGTAAAACTGGCCTATTTTCTTGGACAGGAGCGCCAGATGCCTACCCTATTCATATTCGACGAGCCGACAACAGGACTGCACTTCCACGACATACACCGGCTGCTCAAAGCGCTCAACGCTCTCATCACTCGAGGACACACCGTATTAATAATAGAGCACAATCTCGACGTGATAAAATGTGCCGACTACGTTGTAGACCTCGGCCCCGACGGCGGAGACAGAGGCGGACGGCTCGTGGCATGCGGCACTCCCGAGGAAGTCGCGCAATGCGATGCCAGCATCACAGGAAAATTCCTGCGCGAGAAACTTTCTTGACAAAAAATTTGCAATGTAAAGAAAATGTATTATCTTTGCAGCCGCAAAAAAGAAGTCGTTCTTTGAGATACACGCCGATATGGCTCAGTTGGTAGAGCAACGCATTCGTAATGCGTGGGTCGCCGGTTCGAGTCCGGCTATCGGCTCACTTTCCTCGGGAGTCAGAATCACACATTCTGGCTCCTTTTTCTTTCAGGCGGATTTAGCTCAGTTGGTAGAGCATTGGCTTCCCAAGCCGAGGGTCGCGGGTTCGAGTCCCGTATTCCGCTCTTTACATAAAGGTTCTAAATGATGCCTATCTGATGAACAGCAACTCCCTGTACTTTGGCAGTGGCCAGAGGGCATCGTCGACTATCAGTTCCAGTTTGTCAATCTGGTAGCGAATGTTGTCAAGATACGGTTCTACGGTGTCGTGATAGGCAATGGCCTTGGCATGTTCGTCACCGATTTTATTAGCCTTCTTTCGAGCCTCGACAAGTTCCTCAACGCCCTTTTCTATCGCAGAGGTACGCTCGGCAACCTCCTCAATAATCTTCTTGTTGCGCTTTGAAAGCCTGTCGGCTGTCTCGATTGGAAATACTACTGCCATATTGCCAACATTCTTGAGCAACTCGCTCTGATAGCGCGTGGCAACCGGTATAATATGGTTCATCGACAGGTCGCCCAGCACACGAGCCTCTATCTGAATCTTCTTAGTATATGTTTCCCACTTCACCTCGTTTCGAGCCTCCAGTTCCTTCTTGGTCATTACGCCAAGACTCTCAAACATCTGTATCGACTCCTTGTCGAGATAGCGCTCAAATATCTTAGGACACGACTTCTCAACATCCAAGCCACGTTTTTCGGCTTCTGCAACCCACTCGTCAGAGTAGCCATTACCATCAAAACGAATCGGCTTACAGGTCTTGATGTCGTCGCGCAGAACATCTATAATAGCATGGAACGTGGCACTATGTCCCGTACCAGCCAGTTTCTTCTCCAATTCCGGTATCTTGGCATCCACACGCTTCTTGAAGTCAACCAGTGCTTCTGCCACAGCACTGTTCAGGGCTATCATTGCCGAGGCACAGTTGGCCTCAGAGCCTACAGCGCGGAACTCAAACCTGTTGCCCGTAAAGGCAAATGGACTGGTACGGTTGCGGTCCGTATTGTCGATAAACAGTTCTGGTATTTCCGGGATATCCATCTTCAGTCCCTGCTTGCCAGCCATTGCCAGCATATTCTCAACATCGGCCTTCTCTATATGGTCGAGCAGTTCCGACAGTTGCTTACCGAGGAACGACGAGATGATGGCTGGCGGTGCCTCATTGGCTCCAAGACGATGAGCATTGGTAGCACTCATTATAGATGCCTTCAACAGTCCATTGTGCTTGTAGACACCCATCAACGTCTCTACGATAAACACGGCAAAGCGCAGGTTACCCTCTGCATTCTTGCCTGGTGCATGCAGCAGAATACCATTGTCGGTAGAGAGGCTCCAGTTGTTGTGCTTACCCGAGCCGTTAATGCCGGCAAAAGGCTTTTCATGTAACAGCACACGGAAGCCATGTTTACGTGCCACACGTTTCATCACCGACATCAGCAGCATGTTATGGTCGACTGCCAGATTAGTCTCTTCAAAGATAGGTGCCAACTCAAACTGATTGGGAGCCACCTCGTTGTGACGCGTCTTACAGGGGATACCCAACTCCAAAGCCACAATCTCCAGTTCCTTCATAAAGGCAGCCACACGCTCTGGTATTGCGCCAAAATAGTGGTCGTCCATCTGCTGATTCTTTGCCGAGTCGTGTCCCATCAACGTACGCCCCGTAAGCAATAAGTCAGGACGTGCAGCATAAAGTCCTTCGTCCACCAGGAAATACTCCTGTTCCCAACCAAGGTTGCTTGTAACCTTCTTAACCGACGGATCGAAATAGTGGCATACGTCGGTAGCAGCAACATTCACGGCGTGCAGGGCGCGCAGCAACGGAGCCTTGTAGTCGAGAGCCTCACCGCTATACGATATAAACACAGTAGGGATACACAGCGTATCGTCGATAATGAAGACAGGACTCGTCGGGTCCCATGCCGAATAACCGCGGGCCTCGAAAGTGGAGCGAATACCACCGCTGGGGAATGAAGAGGCGTCAGGCTCCTGCTGCACAAGCAGTTTCCCACTGAATTCTTCCACCATGCCTCCCTTGCCGTCATGCTCGATGAAGGAGTCGTGCTTCTCTGCCGTTCCCTCTGTCAACGGCTGGAACCAGTGCGTATAGTGGGTCACGCCGTTCTCCGTAGCCCACTGCTTCATGCCTGCAGCCACGGCATCGGCTATATGACGATCCAGACGTGCACCATTATCCATCACGTCAATCATCTTCTCGTAAACGTCCTTGGGCAGGTACTTGTACATCTTCTCACGATTGAACACCTTGCTTCCAAAGTACTTAGCGGGTCGTTCACTTGGTGTTTTTACGTCGAGTGGCTTCTTCTTGAAAGCCTCACCGACAACCTGAAATCTTAATGCTTCCATCTTTACTAATTTACAATTATTCGATTTACAAATCACACTTTATTACTTTCATGGTGCAAAATTATTACATAATGTTCAACTCTCCCATAACAATCGCTACATTTTGTTTGTTAAAATTTCACCTGACTGACATTTTGTAAAATTTTCCACCGTTGCATCAACACTTTGCTGTCTATTTGCACAAAAACCGCATCATTTTGTTACAAAGTGGCAGTTGTAATGTTGCCGCACACCTTTTCTTAGCACTGACTTGGCCAAAAAGCGTTATAACATTTTTAAAAAAACTGCTTTTATTTATGTTAATAAGGTGTGAATCTATTCCGAAGAGTTCGATGCGGAGATAGGAAATTTAAATTAAAAAATTGACGATAGAAGAATAAAGACATCTTTCGCAGCAATATAAAAAAATCCCCCTCTACTTGTTCTGGAGAGGGGGACGAAGACCTGGGAAAGATCAGGGCTGCAGCGTTAGCCCAAGAACCAGGTAGGCTTTTTGTGAGCAAGGATTGGCAGCCACCTGCGCGAAGACGGGAACGGAGAATGAGTCGGTGACGCGTATCTCCTTTGTCGCCTTCAGTGCCAGATTGGTGACAGCAAAGCCCGTCGTGCCGTAACTTGTGGTGGCATAGGGAACGACACCAACCACAGCAGACCATTCTACGGCAGAAAGTTTAAATGGGACAACTGCTTCCATATAACTGCTGTAGGCTCGCTTGCCGTTCCCGTTTACGCCATCATTGCCAGCAAAGTTGGTATACCACTGCAGACTGACAGGCCCGAAATCATAACCGATATTTGCTTCAAAAAGATGGTTGGTGCCGTGGGCATCGTACTTGAAATAGCGGTTCTGTGGGTCAAGCCCGGCGTTAAACCAGTAGTCAGTGATGCCGACATTCAAGCCACCAATGCTATACGACAGCGTGAGGTCGAACTCTTTAGTGTCACTCGGATCTGTAAGCCCTACACTACCCCATGCCGTCAGGCTAATTCCCTTGTAGCCCACGCCCAATGTCGGCTGCAACGACACATTGCCACAATCCTGACCACGCCAGATGTACTGGCTCACGACATCCGTT
This sequence comes from uncultured Prevotella sp., assembly GCA_937877595.1. GTDB lineage: Bacteria > Bacteroidota > Bacteroidia > Bacteroidales > Bacteroidaceae > Prevotella. Next base: position 33,968 of record CALFIY010000102.1, on the reverse strand, counting down.
GCAACTGTAGTCTCAAAATCCTTCTCCTGAGCCTCTGTGGCAGTTGCTCCGAAGAGCAACATGCCTGCGAGGAACAATCCTTTTACCATTTCCATAATACTATCATTTGTTTTGTTTAATATGACAACTTTAACAACTATTAGTTATAACAACTCTCTCCATGCTCATATATGTCGAGACCTTCCTCTTCGATACGTGCGTCAACACGCAGACCATGCAGGTACTTGATGCCGTAGAACAGCAGGAAGCCACAACCGGCAGCCCACAGGTCGATGCAGAGGATGCCGAAGCACTCGGCTCCGAAGAAGCCCCATCCATGACCGTAGAATGCGCCGTTGCTGACAGACAGCAGTCCAGTCATCAGAGTGCCGAGAATACCGCACACGCCATGCACGCTGGAAGCACCTACAGGGTCGTCGATGTGCAAGACATGGTCGATAAACTCAATGGCATAGACGAGCACTAGTCCGCAGACCAATCCGATTACTACGGATCCTATGGGCGATACGAGGTCGCAGCCTGCCGTGATGCCCACGAGACCGGCCAGCACGCCGTTCAGAGTCAATGACAGCGAAGGCTTGCCATACTTCAGCCATGTAAGGAACATCGTTGCCACGCCACCTGCCACAGCAGCCAGATTGGTGGTCAACAGCACATGCGAGATAGCCGTACGGTTCACCTCGCCACTGGCAGCCAACTGCGACCCCGGGTTGAAGCCAAACCATCCAAGCCACAGAATGAATACACCGAGTGATGCCAGCGTCAGGTTGTGACCTGGGATGGCACGGCTTTTGCCCTCCTTGGAATATTTTCCGATACGTGGACCAAGTGCCATGGCACCGATAAGAGCCAGCACGCCGCCCACGCTATGCACAATAGCCGAACCGGCAAAATCGTGAAACACATCGCCAAAGGTGCGCATCATAAACGAGTCGGCAGCGTCGTTGCACAGCCAGCCCCCACCCCACGTCCAGTGACCTTCTACGGGATATATTAAAAGTGATATCACGGCCGAGTAGATCAGATACATTGAAAATTTGGTGCGCTCTGCCATTGCGCCGCTCACTATCGTAGCACTGGTGGCACAGAATACTGTCTCAAACATCAGGAAGCCCTCTACGGGCAGTTCGCCATGATAGAAACTCAGGTCGCCCCAGTTGGGAGCACCGATAAAGCCTGCCCCATCAGAGCCAAACATAAAACCGAAACCTACGAAAAAGAACAACAATGAGCCGAACATGAAGTCGACAAAGTTCTTCATCAGAATGTTAGCCGTATTCTTACCCCGTGTAAATCCAGCCTCACACAGCGCAAAGCCGGGCTGCATCCAGAACACCAGCATCGCAGCCAACAACATCCATACAGTATCGAGTGATAATCCTATTTCGTTCATAATATAGCCTCCCCCTAACCCCCTCCAAAAGAGAGGGAACCCGAACAGGAGTACGGGGTTTGTGTTTATTTGTTTGTTAGTGTGCTTTGCTCTCCCCTACTTTGGGAGAGATTGGGATGGGCTTTTTACTTCTTGTCCCTCAACACCGTATCACCGTTTTCGCCCGTACGGATAGACCACGTGTCGATCATGTCGCTCACGAAGATACGCCCGTCGCCTATCTCACCAGTGTGAGCCACCTTCAGAATGACCTTCACTGTTGGTTCTACAAACTGGTCGCGGCAAACGATGGTCAGCGCCACGCGTTCTATCACGTCGGTCGAATACTGCACGCCGCGGTATATCCTCTCTTCGCGGCTTTGGCCGATGCCATGTACGGCATGGTACTCAAACCAGTCGATGTCCGACTGCAACAAGGCCTCCTTAACATCCTCAAACTTCGTCTTCCGGATGATTGCTTCAATCCTTTTCATACCTTAAAAACTTTTCTCTTGTTAATACCTTAATTAATAATACACAATATGTAACACTTTGACTGAATTACACTGCAAATTTACATCACAACGACACAATAACACATAATATTTTTATCATTTTGTTTGTTAAAAACGCACTAAACTTACATTTTGTAAACAAAACGGCTGAATAAAATTGCATTTAATTATCATTTTGTCTGAAAACGCCAGCGTTTCGTTTCAAAGTGACAGCCGAACAATTTAGATAGAAATACGCGACAATTTTTACGAAACCGTATCAATTGAGTTTCTTGGAACTTGTGAAATGATACACAACCAGAATTTTAAAGTGGTCGAATTTGACCACTTTAGGATGCAAGCAGGTCTGCCCACTTTGTCATTAGTGCCAGTGAGTGGATTGAAAAGACGAATGCCTTTGGCATCATTGTAAAGAAGGGGCGATACGGCGGAACGTATGCCTTCAAGGACATTGCTTTTGAGTATGGAACGGCAATAGGAACTTATTAAAGTAAGAATTGATACATTAATAGAAAAAGGGAAGGAAGTTGTTTCCATTAAGGTAAGAAATCCTTATCTTGCACTCGGCTAACGGCAACCTGAACCATCTCGGAATAGCCCGCACCCCGTAGATACCAGAACGGGAATCGCTCCAGCGCATTCTTCCGCGACTGTTACTATGCACTGCTGAAAATAAACAGCAGTAGTTTTTTCAGAAGCGAATGTCTATGGTTTTAGTGCCTTTTTGATGTCTTCCAGCAGGTCGCCGGCATCTTCCAGTCCTATGCTCAGTCGCACCGTGGCATCGCCTACCGACATCTCGGCACGCTGCTCTGGCGTGAAGAGACCAAAGATGGTCGACGCAGGATGGATGGCAAGCGACTTGCGGTCGAAGAGGTTTGTGGCGCGACGAACGACCTGCAACTTATCGATGAACGACCAGGCCGCCTCCTGCGAAGCAAGGTCTATCGTGAACACTGCGCCTGGCAGCGGGCCAAACTGCTGCAGCGACAACTCATAGAAGTTGTTATCCGCCAGTCCTGTATAGTTGACACGCGTTATCTCAGGAAGTTCTCTGCACTGCTGAGCCAGCCACAATGCCGTTTCCGACTGTCTGCGGAAGCGAATGTCAAGTGTGTCAAGGCCCAGCGTTTCCATGTAGGCCGCTTGGGGTGTCATCAGCGAGCCGAGATTTGTCACCAGTTCGGTTTTGATGCGCGCCGTGAAAGCCATGCGCCACCCCACCCTCTTTGTACGTGCCTGCAAAATAGGCGACGGGTGAGCCGACCAGTCATAGGAGCCATAGTCAATAAGCAGTCCGCCAAGTCCAGTACCGCCGCCAGATATGTATTTAGTGCTTGAAACGACTTCAATATCAACGCCAAACTTATCGGCATGGAAGACAGAGAACGGCACTATCGTAGTATCGGCTATCAGCGGAACGCCTCTGCTATGAGCCAAAGCAGACAGTGCGCTGATGTCGGCCACGAAGAGTTGCGGATTGGTGATTATCTCGAAGAAGAGGCCACAGGTCTTATCGTCGATGAGCGAAGCCACTTCTTCAAGATTTGTGAAGTCGGCAAATCGCGGCTCCACACCAAGCGAACCCAGTGTATCACGGAGAAGCGAGACCGAATTGCCAAAGAGATGGCGCGACGCCACTATGTTCAGGCCTGCGGCACTGACGGCAGTCAGCGCATAGGTGATGGCTGCCATGCCTGTATTCAGTGCCGTAACGCTCTTGGCTCCCGTAGTCTGGCGTACACGCTCCTCGAGAAAACTAACCGTAGGATTGGATATGCGGGCATACGATGGCGAGAGCGAACGGCCGCAGAAGGCATCGCTCATGGCCTTGGCCGAGGGGAACTCGAAGGCCGCCGTCAGATAGACAGGCATGGAGAGTGCTCCATACGGGTCGGGTTGCTGATATGTTGTTGTTAAAACTTTTGTCTCGTACTGCACTGTTTCTTATCTGGCTATTTAATATTCATTTTTTTTGAGTTAGCGAACTTAATGTCTCTCACCCACAATCTTTCGTACGGCAACGACCAGTTTGTCAACATCTTCGCGCGTGTTGTAAAGAGCGAATGTCGGGCGCACGCTCATCTCATAGCCCAAGGCACGCAGTGCCGGCTGTGCACAGTGGTGGCCAGCACGTACGGCGATGCCCTCCTTGTCAAGCAGTGTTCCCGTCTCGGGCACTGGTATGCCGTCAAGCACGAAACTCACTACCGACACGCGATTCTTGGGGTCACCGATGAGCGTCAGACCGTTGATCTGCGCGAGTTGCTCACGGGCATATTCCGTTAGCCTGTGCTCGTGGGTCTCGATGTTGCGGATGCCAAGATGGCTGACATAGTCGAGAGCAGCCCCAAGTCCGATGGCGTCAGCCACGTTGGGCGTGCCAGCCTCAAAGCGTGCAGGCGGCACGTTGTACTCCGTGCGCTCCAGAGTGACATCCTTTATCATGTTGCCGCCACCTTGCCACGGCTGCATACGCTCCAAAATGTCCTTACGTCCATAAACCACGCCAATGCCGTTGGGCCCGTAAATCTTATGGCCGGAAAAGACGAAGAACTCTGCGCCCAACTGCTGTACGTCTACGGGAGTATGGGCTATCGACTGCGCGCCGTCTATCAGCACTGGGATGTTGTGGGAGTGGGCAATGTCGACGATACGACGGACATCATTGATAGTGCCGAAGGTGTTGTTGACATGACCCACAGAGACAAAGCGCGTGCGTGGAGTAATGATCCGCTCGAACTCAGAGAGCACAAGGTCGCCATTTTTTTCGGTGGGGATAGCCTTCAATGTGCATCCACGCTCCTGACAGATGCGCTGCCAGGGCACGATATTGGCGTGATGGTCGAGTTCGGAGACGATTACCTCGTCGCCAGGCGTAAGATACTGTCGTCCGTAGGTCTGCGCCACGAGATTGATGCCCTCGGTGGTTCCACGCACGAAGATTATCTCCTCGCTGCTTGCGGCATTGATAAATCGCTGCACCTTCTCGCGCGCAGCCTCATAGGCATCAGTGGCACGTGCTGCCAGCGTGTGGGCTCCGCGATGGATGTTGGAATTGTAGTTGCGGTAGTAGTCGGAGATTTTGTCTATGACCTGATTAGGCTTTTGCGTGGTGGCGCCGTTGTCAAGCCACACGAGGTCGTGACCGTTCACCTTCTGATTGAGAACGGGGAAATCCTTCTTGATCTGCTCGGAGTTGAGCGTGTCAACCTCCTCGTAGTGCAGCGAACTGAGTTTCTCCGTTTCTGGTATTCCGATGCCAAAGCCACTATCGGAAGGAACTATCGACGAACTGTCCTGGCCCGAGGGGCGTGCCACCGACGCATCATAGAGTGCAGACAGCGCACTGAAGTCGATTGCCTCGTCGGGAACTACTGACTGGCGTATCTGCTGCCAATCCTCGGGGCAGTACTTCTTTGCAGCCTGCCGGAGTAGTTCGAAGCCAAGTTTATCGTTGCCGTAGCCATCTATCAATTCAAGATTCATAAGTCAAAATTCAAAATTCATAATTAACTGCGCACATGTCTTTGCGGTGGCATGTTTTTACCCTTCACTCTGCATTTCTCACTTGATGACAGCGTTGCGATGCTGATAGTCGTGATAGTATCCCACCTCGACATTTTCAAGCACGGCAATAGCATCGTCGGTGAGTGATGCAAGAGAGAAGTACTTTGTGAGCAGATACGAGGCAACACCAAACTTGTCAAGTCCCATCAAGCGTGCTGACAGCGACGGGGCAATCTCGCCAGGTATGCCACTCTGATGCAGGCCGATAACGCCCTGGTTCTGCTCGCCTGTGCGAACAAGGATGATCTTCGTGCTACCCACGCCGCGTCCCGTAAGATACTGGCCTTCTACTTCCACCTTATCGGAAGGAATGATGGGCACGCCACGCCACAGGATAACCTTCGTGCCGAAGAGGTCTGTGGTCACAGGAGGCACGCCGCGCCAGGTGCACTCGCGCTCGAAGGCGGCAATGGCACGTGGATGGGCAATGAAGAATGCAGGCTCTTTCCATACAAGCGAGAGCAGTTCGTCGAGGTCGTCGGGAGTTGGCGAGCCATAGCGTGCCGAGATGCGGTAAGCAGGATTGGCTGCAGCCAGAAGACCGAATTTCTTGTTGTTTATAAGTTCCCACTCCTGACGCTCCTTGATGCTCTCTATCGACAGGCGCAACTGCTCCTCCAACTGGTTGTACGGATTGTTGTAGAGATCGCTGACGCGAGTGTGGACACGCACCACGGTCTGCAGCGTGTTCAGCGAGTATTCTGTAGGCTGCTCTTCGTAGTCAATATACGTCTCGGGAATGATGTTGTCCTCTTCGTGACCGGAGACAAGGTCTATATGCTTCTCGCCATGGTCATTGACCGTTGCCTTGAGGCGCAACTGCTTGTCGACAGCCTTGTTGAACTTCTCGCGGAAGTCGGGAACCTCCTTGATAAACTTCTCCAGTTCCGACAACTTCAGTCCCAGGAACACCGTTGGTGTAATGGCACGAACAGATACTGTCGATTCAGCATCGTCCAGCAGTTCCGACTCTCCGAAGTATTCTCCGTCGCCGAGCAGGGCTATGCGCAGTTCCTCACCATGGGCACCACGACTGATAACCTCGGCCTGACCACTGGCAACAATGAAGAAGCGCTGCTTGTCCTTGCCTTCCTCTACAAACAGTTTGCCGAAGTCAACCTCCTGAGGCTCAAACGAGCGCGCCAGACGATCGACTACGTCCTCATCGAAGTCGGAGAACAGCGGAATCTGCTTCAGACTCTTTGCCGTAAACGACGGCTGGCCGTCAAGATACTGTATCAGCAGACGCTCACTCTTACGCAGTTCTACTTTAGTACGGTTCACGCGGAATGTTCCACCACTTACTTGCACCCAGGGGAGCAGTTTCAACAGTAGTCTCGGGGTGATGCTCCCCATTTGCGGAGCAGTCTTGGTCGTGGTAGCCAGTTTTCTGGCTGTTGCAGTCGTTACGCTGCGCTGAAGATTTGAATCTGCCATAATGACTTACGATTAAAATATTTAACTATCTAACTTTTATCTCTTTAACTCTCTACTTCTGGATTATCACTTTGTGCGTGGTGCCTTCCACATGTTCCACGCCAAGCACGTTATATCCCTGCTCGCGAGCATTGCGCGGCACATTGTCCAGCGACTCGCCCTCCGACAGCAACACTTCAAGTGTGTCGCCTGCCTGAAGTTTTGACAACTCTATCTTTGTCTTTACAAAAGTCATCGGGCAGTGCTCTTTTGTGATATCTAAAACCTTATTCATAACAATTTACTGATTTACGTTTAACTATTTTTTTATATGTCAGATAAACAGTGTCTGGCCACCTTCACTGAGATTGAGGAACGTAGCCACACCGAGAACATCCTTCACCTCGGGGATGAAATCCTCTTTTTTCAGACCGAGCACATGCATGGCCATCTCGCAGGCGTAGAGATTTATGCCCAGAGCCTTGGCGGCTTCGACAAGTTCCTCCAGTGTCGCAACATTGTTCTTACGCATCAGGTAGCGGAATATGCGCGGCCCGGCACCAAAGAAATTGAAGCGCGACGTAGGAGTAGACTTCAGACCGCCCATCATAAAACCGAAAATCTTCGTGAGCCAGTTGCCGCCCGTAAACGAACGTCCGGTCTTGCGCTTTATGGCATCAAGTCCCCAGAAAGTGAAGAAGATGTTTACCTCATAGCCTACGGCTGCAGCACCCGTGCCCAACGTGAACACTGCTGTCAACTTGTCGAAATCTCCTGAAAAGGCTATTATGCTTAGTTTCTTTGTCTCGCTCATAGATTATCCAGATTATATAATTGTGTACTAAGATAGCGCTCTCCCGTGTCGGGCAGCAGCACCACAATGGTCTTACCTTCGTTCTCTGCGCGGCGGGCCAACTTTATGGCAGCGGCAGCGGCAGCACCAGATGAAATACCTGTCAGCACTCCATCACGGCGCGCTATGAGACGCGCTGTAGCCATGGCCTCCTCGTCCTTGATGCGCAGCAGTTCGTCGTAGACATTCTCGTCGAGTGTCAGCGGCTTGAATCCTGCGCCAATGCCCTGTATCTTGTGAGGACCGGGATTATTGCCCGACAACACCGAACTGCCGTATGGCTCTACGCCAACGATTTTCACCTTTTTATTATACGCGCGCAAGACCTGGCCTGCTCCTGTTATCGTGCCACCAGTGCCGATACCACTTACAAAGATATCCACCTTGCCATCCGTGTCGGCATATATCTCTTCGGCTGTTGTGCGGCGGTGTATCTCCGGGTTTGCAGGATTTTCAAACTGTTGTGGGATATAGGCATTGCCGATCTCTTCCTTTAGTTCGCGTGCCTTTTTTATGGCCCCACCCATACCCTCGTATGCAGGAGTAAGCACCAATTCTGCGCCAAGCGCCTTAAGAAGCGAGCGACGCTCCACAGACATAGCATCCGGCATGGTGAGCACCAACTTATACCCCCTGATAGCGGCTATCAAGGCAAGGCCGATACCAGTGTTGCCCGATGTTGGCTCTACTATAGTAGTGTTCTTGTCTATCAGTCCTTTCTGCTCTGCACGCAATATCATTGCCAAGGCAGCACGGTCCTTGACACTGCGCAAAGGATTGAAATACTCTAACTTTGCAACCACTTTGGCGTGCAGTTTCAACTCTTTCTCCGTTCCGGTAAGTTCCAGAAGGGGCGTACGACCAATCAGGTCAAGCATGCTTTTTGCTACTTTTGCCATGTTTCTTACTCTGTCCGTTTTTTGTTTTATCGATGTTGCAAAGTTATTGCAAAACGCACTCGCCCGAAATAACACGTTTGCGGCATTTTACATACCAATTATATGGTACGCAATTTACCTTCTATGTGGGATAGTGATATTAAATAAGTAAAACTACCTTTGCAGCAAATTATCAAACCAAACAAAAATTGATTATGGCAAAGATCTATGTAAATGGCGACGTGAAGGAGGTTAACCTGCCTCTTAGTGTCAGTGAACTGATTAGTCAGAGTGACGTACAGCAGCCAGAAATGGTTTCTGTACAGGTGAATGAGGAGTTCGCAGAACGCGAAGACTGGGGCAACATTCAAATCAGCGAAGGCGACTATATAGATTTCCTCTATTTTATGGGCGGAGGCATGTAATATTAGTAAATTGTAAGTATGATAGACTTTACAGAAGAACAGATACAGCGATACTCGCGCCATATCCTGCTGCAGGATGTCGGAGTGGAGGGACAGGAAAAAATAATGAATGCGCGCGTGCTCGTCGTGGGAGCAGGAGGACTTGGCGCGCCGGTGGCTCTTTATCTTGCTGCAGCAGGCATTGGACGCATTGGCATTATTGATGCCGACGTGGTAGACCTGTCAAATCTGCAGCGCCAGGTGATTCACTTCACAAAAGATGTGGGCAGAGCCAAAGTTGAAAGTGCCAAGGAGAAAATTCTTGCCATCAACCCAGACGTAAAGGTTGACGCCTACCATGAATTCCTGTACTCTGACAACGCGCTCGACATTATCAAAGAATACGACTTCATCGTAGACGGAACAGACAATTTCCCTGTTAAATTCCTTATCAACGACGCATGCGTCATGGCAGGCAAGCCATTCTCCCACGGCGGCATACTGCGATTTAACGGCCAAACCTTCACGCATCTGCCGGGTACAGCATGCTACCGCTGCATGTTTAAGGAACCGCCTCCAACAGGTGCCGTTCCAACGTGCTCACAGGCTGGAGTGCTGGGCGCTATTGCCGGCATGCTCGGCACAATTCAGGCTGCCGAAACTCTGAAATACTTCACAGGAGTTGGACAGTTGCTGACCGATAGGCTGCTGACATTCGACGCCAAGACGATGCAGTTCCGGATTGTTCCTGTGCGCCATCGCGACACATGCGCCATCTGCGGTACTCATCCCACCATTGACCATCTTATAGACTACGAAAAGGCTGCTTGCGACCTTAAACACTAAAGCAAACACCAGATGATAATAGGAAAGGATATCATAGACGAAATGATAGCGCAGGCTGAAAAGGATGCTCCAATAGAGACTTGCGGCTATCTGCTAGGCAGAACTGCGACAGAACAAGGCGAGGACAGCGTTGTGACAGAGAACTATCCGATGGAAAACATTGATCATTCGGCAGAACACTTCTCCTTTGCGCCACACGACCAGTTTGCCGCCCTGCGGTATGCACGCTCAAAAAACTTGAAAATTCTTGCCAACTGGCACAGCCATCCTGCATCGCCATCGCGTCCGTCGCAGGAAGACTTGCGGCTGGCCAACGACCCCACAATACGTTATGCTATTCTATCACTACTTGACGGAAAGCCCAACCTTAACTCGTTCCATATTATAAATGGAGAGGTGATAGAAAAGCAGACGCATCTGAAAACAGACTGACATCAATACAGCCGTAGCAGGAACAGATAGCCGCTACAAAAAGCGGCTATCTGTTCCATCTCTTGATGCGTTCCAGTGCCTCCAGCGTGCGCTCGTGAGTACCAAAGGCCGTAAAGCGGACATATCCCTCACCTGACGGACCAAAACCGACACCTGGGGTGCAGACAACGTTTGCACCATAAAGCAGTGACTCAAAGAAACTCCATGACGTCATACCGTCGGGTGTGCGCATCCATATATAAGGAGCATTCTCACCGCCATAACATTCATAACCAACAGAACGTAGGGTGTTGAGCAACCGCGAGGCATTTTCCATATAGTAGTCGATAGTCTGCTGAACCTGACGCTTGCCTTCGGGCGTATAGATGGCTTCGGCTGCACGCTGCGAAACGTAACTGGTGCCGTTGAATTTTGTGCACTGACGGCGTAGCCATAATTGGTTGAGCGGTATGCGCTCGCCCTCGAAGGTGGCAACGGAGACTTCCTTTGGCACAATTGTATAGCCGCAGCGAATACCCGTAAAGCCTGCTGTCTTGGAATAACTGTGAAACTCGACGGCACATTTACGTGCGCCACGTATTTCATAGATGCTGCGTGGTATCTCCGGATCGCGAATGTAAGCCTGATAGGCTGCATCGTAGAGAATGAGCGCGTCATTCTTCAAGGCATAGTTTATCCACTTGCGCAACTCCTGCTTGGTGATGACCGTTCCCGTTGGATTATTGGGATAACACAGGTAGATGACATCCACAGGACGCCCCTGCGGTATCTCAGGCACAAATCCATTTTCGGCTGTTGTGGGCATATAGCGCACATTAGTCCAACGCCCGTCTTGATAAATGCCACAACGGCCAATCATCACGTTAGAGTCTATGTAAACAGGATAAATGGGGTCGGTTACGCCTATAAAGTTGTCCCAGTGGAGCAGTTCCTGAAAATTGCCAGTGTCTGACTTGGCTCCATCGTTGATAAACACCTCGTCGATATCAAGATGTATGCCACGCGGACGAAAATCGTTTTTCAGAATGGCTTCGCGCAGGAAGTCGTAGCCTTGCTCTGGCCCGTATCCTCGGAAGCCATCTGCCGTAGACATCTCGTCAACGGCCTTGTGCATTGCCTCAATAACAGCAGGACAAAGGGGCTGGGTGACATCGCCGATACCAAGTGAGATAATGTCTGCCTTGGGATGCATCACCTTGAAAGCATTGACTTTCTTGGCTACATCAGCAAAGAGATAGTTGTTCTGTAGATTAAGGAAATGGGTGTTTACTAATGCCATATATTTTCTTGTTTTGCGTTATTGCGTTTTTTCGTCATTGCGTAATAACGTTGTCACGTTATTACGATATTTCGATCTCCCCATCAAATACAAATTCCGCAGGGCCTGTCATCAACACATGGCCATCTGCCTCGCGCCACTCTATGACGAGCGTTCCGCCGTCCATTACGATGTTGCTCTTTCTGCCAGCACGCCCAGTAATGCAGGCCGCAACGGCTGTAGCGCAGGCTCCAGTGCCACAGGCTTGCGTAATGCCGCTGCCACGCTCCCAGACACGTACGCGAAAAGCCCCATCCTGCCTCTCCTGACTCTGGGAGAATATTGAGAGAGAGGCTGCAAATTCAATATTACTACGTTGTGGAAATGCAGGATGATGCTCCAAAACGTGTCCCTTCTCGACAACCTGATCAACATCTTCGGTAAAGATGACGTAATGGGGATTGCCCATCGAGACAAAGGTACCACCAACAAGGCCACGTGTCGGTACAAACTGCTCCATATTATCCAATAATGGTTCTCCCATGTCTACCGTAACGCTCTTTACCGTGTCGCTTTCTACGCTGAGCAGAAGCGTCTTGATGCCAGACAATGTAAGCAGCCGAATTTCTGTCTTGTCAGTAAGTCCTCGCTCATATAGATACTTACCAATGCAGCGACTGGCATTGCCACACATCATAGCCTCGGAGCCGTCGGCATTGAATATGCGCATGGAGAAGTCGGCTTCTGGAATGGGCGAGCGGTCAATCAATACCAGGCCATCAGAGCCAATGCCTTTATGGCGATTGCTCAAACAGATGGCTGCAACGGCAGGATTTTCTATCGTACATTCCATGACATTGACATAGATGTAGTCATTGCCACAGCCGTGCATCTTGGTAAATCTTATTCTTGACATTTTATAAAAGCATCTACTTTACGTGCCGTCTGTATGCCGCTGGCCATCGCACGCACAACAAGTGATGCTCCATTGGCAGAGTCGCCACACACAAAAACGTTATCTGGATATTCTGGATGTTCAGGTTTAAGAAATCCCATGGCCAGCAGCACCATTTCGGCCTTGATTATCTCAGGCTCTCCTTTCTCAACCATCAACGGGCGGCCACCATCGGGATTTGGTTTCCAATCTATCTCCTGTACCTTGACACCAGTAAGTTTACCATCCTTGCCAAGAAACTCGAGCGTATTGATGTTCCAGCGACGTGTGCAGCCTTCTTCGTGACTTGACGTTGTCTTGAAAGTGCGAGGCCAATTAGGCCATGGATTCTGCGGATCATCAGGCCCCTCAACAGGACGTGGCATAATCTCAATCTGAGTGACGCTTCTACAGCCTTGGCGATGGGCCGTGCCGATGCAGTCGGAGCCAGTATCGCCACCACCGATGACAAGTACATCCTTACCCTTGGCTGTTATGCGTTCATCCTTGCTGTATTCACTGCCTGCGAGCACACGATTTTGCTGAGACAAGAGTTCAAGGGCATAGTGAACACCTTTAAGTTCACGTCCTGGAACTTTAAGGTCGCGAGCCGTAGGAGTACCCGTGGCTATGACGACAGCATCATAATTGTCGGCCATTGGCCTCTGCGCAGTGACATCAATGTTGCTACCATATTGAAACTCGATGCCTTCCTGTTCCAAAACTTTTATACGGCGGTCAATAATTGCTTTGTTAAGTTTGAAGTTTGGAATACCGTAGCGCAGGAGCCCTCCTGCAGATTCGTTTTTCTCAAAAGCCGTTACCTGATAGCCCATCAGGTTCAGGGCATTGGCTGCTGCAAGTCCGGCAGGTCCGGCACCAATCACAGCAACTCTCTTGCCGTTGCGCACAATGTCGGTATGTGGCAAAACAAAGCCTTCCTGAAATGCCATCTCGGTAATGGCAGCCTCATCTTCACGATTGGTTGTCGGCTCGTGGTTGAAGCGATTGAGCACGCAAGCCTTTTCACACAGGGCTGGACAAATGCGCCCCGTGAATTCTGGGAATGGATTTGTGCTATTAAGCAGTCGATATGCCAATTCCCAGTCACCTTTATACAGAGCATCGTTCCATTCTGGTGCTTTATTGCCCAACGGACAGGCCCAATGACAGAAAGGCACACCACAATCCATGCAGCGCGAGGCCTGCAGTTTACGCTCGCGAGTATTTAGTGTCTGTTCTACTTCGCCGAAGTCGTGAATTCTGTCATGTACAGGCCGATATCCTGCCTCTTGGCGATGTATCTCCAGAAATGCTTTTGGATTTCCCATTTTATATATTGAACATTGATTATTGAACATTGAACATTAGTAGTCTCGCTGTATGTCTGCAATTTTGTTTTGTAATTTCCGGAATTGCTCTTCCTGCAGTACACGCTTATACTCAATGGGAACAACCTGAACAAATTCCTCAACATAGCGAGGCCAGGCATCGAGCATGCGGCCTGCCAAGGCACTGCCAGTATGAAGATAGTGTTGGCGGATGAGTTCAAGCAGTTCCTTGCGACTGACAGAGTCTTCCACGAGATTGATTTCCACCATATCCATATTGCAGAAATAATCAAAATTATGCTTGCTGTCCCACACATAGGCCACACCGCCGCTCATTCCTGCAGCAAAGTTGCGGCCTGTCTCGCCAAGCACCACCACACGACCGCCTGTCATATATTCGCAGCAATGGTCGCCAGCGCCTTCTATAACAGCAATGGCACCAGAGTTGCGCACACCAAAGCGCTCACCCACCTTACCATTTACATACAATTCGCCAGAGGTGGCGCCATACAGGCCAGTATTGCCTGCAATAATATTGTCTTCAGCATGGAAGTCATCACCACAGCGCACAGGAGGCAGAATGCTGATACGGCCCCCACTGAGTCCCTTTCCAAAGTAATCGTTACACTCGCCCTCAAGTTTCAGATTGAGTCCGTGAACGGCAAAGGCGCCAAACGACTGTCCTGCAGAGCCTTTAAACTTTATATTTATGGTACTGTCGGGCAAACCTGCCTCACCATATTTCCTTGCAATAACACCGCTTAGCATGGTTGTCGTAGCACGGTCTGTGTTCTTGATTGCATAGTCGAGCGTCACCTCCTCGCCATCAGTAATGGCCTTGTCAGCGGCACGTAGAATCTCCTCGTCCTTTACGCCAGTCACCTCTGTAAAAGCACCGCGATCCCAGTAGAGAGCCTTATCCGTATCGGGCTTGTGCAGCAAACGTGAGAAATCTATTGTAGCCCATTTCTCTGCGGCGATAGCAGATTTTCCGCTATCCGCTATTCCATTTCCCTCTACTTCGATGAGTTCTGTATGACCAATTATCTCCTTAAGACTATGGACACCTATTTCGCTTAAATACTCACGCACCTGCTGAGCAAGGAAGGTGAAAAAATTTACCACATATTCTGCACGCCCTTCAAAGTGCTTACGCAGTTCAGGATTCTGTGTTGCCACTCCCATCGGACATGTGTTGGTATTGCACTTACGCATCATCACACAGCCAAGCACGATAAGCGGCAGTGTACCAAATGAGAACTCATCGGCACCAAGCATAGCCATGATGATGACATCCTTTGCCGTCTTCAACTGTCCGTCGGTCTGCAAGCGTACCTGATTGCGCAGGCCGTTCATCACCAGTGTCTGCTGAGTCTCGGCAAGGCCAATCTCTGGCGAGATGCCAGCAAAGCGCATTGACGATGCCGGACTGGCTCCTGTTCCTCCCTCTGCACCACTGATTACGATAAGGTCAGCCTTGGCCTTTGCCACACCGGCAGCGATTGTACCCACACCACTCTCAGCCACCAACTTCACGCTGACTGCAGCCGAAGGATTTACATTCTTAAGGTCGAAGATAAGTTGGGCCAAGTCTTCTATACTATATATGTCGTGATGAGGTGGAGGTGAAATGAGTGAAATGCCAGGAATGGCGTTACGCGTCTTGGCAATAATCTCGTTAACCTTGAAACCTGGCAACTGGCCACCTTCCCCAGGTTTTGCTCCCTGTGCTACCTTGATTTGTATTTCCTCTGCATTCACCAGATACTCTGTCGTTACACCAAATCGGCCACTGGCTATTTGCTTGGTCTTACTTGACAACGAGACTCCGTCCACCTCTGTATGGTAGCGCGCATTGTCCTCGCCACCCTCACCTGTGTTGCTTCGTGTGCCCAGTTTGTTCATAGCCAATGCCAAAGCCTCGTGAGCCTCAATGCTAAGTGCACCAAAACTCATGGCACCAGTTACGAAGTGCTTAACAATACTCTCGACAGGTTCCACTTCATCAAGAGGTGTTGGTTTGGCAGCCTTCTTAAAGCCGAAGAAATCACGAATGAATATAGGCGACTCTTTATCATCTACCAATGCAGCCCATTCCTTGAATTTCTTGTATGAACCAAGACGTGTAGCCAACTGCAGATTGGCTATTGCTTCCGGAGTCCAGGCATGCTTGATGCCGTCTTTCCTCCATGAGAATTGTCCGTGGTTAGAAAGGTGGCTACTCTCGTCGCCACTCGAAGAATAACTGACGGTGAGGCTCTGTTCGCGTAAGCGTATTATATCACGGGCAATCTCTTCCAATCCAATGCCGCCAATAGTACTCACGTCTGTACCAAAATAGCGGTGCAACAGGTCTTCACCCAGTCCGATACTCTCAAAGATCTTGGCACCACGATAGGAGCGTATGGTAGATATACCCATCTTAGACATTATCTTCTTCAGCCCCTTGTCTACTGCCTTGATATAGTTGGTTTCAGCCGTAGCATACTCCTCCTGTATCTTATGACGCTTCACCAAATCGTCAAGGACGGCAAATGTCATATACGGACATAAAGCACTGGCACCGTAGCCAAGTAGCAGTGCCGCATGCATTGTCTCTCGTATTTCGCCACTCTCTACAATGAGTGCCGTCTGGACACGTTTGCCAACGCTAATAAGATAATGGTGTACAGCACTTACAGCCAACAAAGACGGAATATAGAAAGCCGCATCCTGTCCCTCCTGAGGAGGTAATGGTTCAACCTTGTCTGTCAGGATAATATAGTTGAAGCCGTCGTCAACAGCCTTCTCCGCATCTTTGCATAGCCTGTCAAGTGCCGTGCGCAGTCTCTCACCTCCTTTAGAGCCACCTGGAGCAACAAGCATTTCAAGTTTAATGGTCTTGAAGCCCTTATACCTTATATTACATAGTATATCAAGTTGCGTGTTAGTCAATATAGGCTGCGGCAGGCGAACCATCTTACAATTGGATGCGTCTGGTGTCAGGATATTAGTTCCTACAGCACCAATATACTCCGTCAAACTCATAACAAGTTCTTCACGAATGGGGTCGATAGCAGGGTTGGTAACCTGTGCAAACTGCTGACGGAAATAATTGAACAGTAATTGCGGCCGGTCGCTAATGACAGCCAGCGGCGTGTCATTACCCATAGCAGCAACAGGCTCCTGGCCTGCTGTAGCCATCGGAATGATAGTTCTGTCAATGTCCTCCTGCCCAAAGCCGAACGTCACCAGTTTCTGAGCAAGGTTGTCAACGCTATTCTCCACGTGGCGGCCGCTCTTCAGTTTCTCCAGTTGTACACGATTTTCGCTAAGCCACTCACGATACGGATGCGCAGTTGCCAACTGCTCCTTTATCTCGCCATCGTAGTAAATCCTACCCTCCTTGGTGTCTATGAGTAGTATTTTCCCAGGCTGTAGCCGGCCTTTACTTACCACGTCGCCAGGGTCAAAATCCATTACTCCAACCTCGCTGGCAACTACCATCATGCCCTGCTTCGTTATCGTATAGCGGCTTGGGCGCAAGCCATTCCTGTCAAGCATGCCGCCGGCATATCGCCCGTCGGAAAAGAGAAGAGCAGCAGGCCCGTCCCATGGCTCCATCAGTATAGAATGGTATTCATAAAACGCCTTAAGATCTTCCGAGATAGGATTTTTGTCGTTGAAACTCTCAGGCACAAGGATTGCCATTGCCTGAGGCATTGACATACCACTCATCATCAGAAACTCAAACACGTTGTCAAGAGAGGCAGAGTCGCTCATATCTTCCTGTACGATCGGGGCGATATCATTGGTATCAAGTAGCACGCTCTCACGTGCCTTCATCCACCCGCGATTACCACGGATGGTATTTATCTCACCATTGTGAGCCAACAGACGGAAAGGCTGTGCCAGTTTCCATTTTGGGAATGTGTTTGTGCTGAAACGCGAGTGGACCAGTGCCAGACCGCTTGTGAAATAGTCATTCGACAGGTCAGGGAAATAGCGGCGCAACTGTCCGCTTGTCAACATTCCCTTATATATGATGTTCTTGTTTGACAATGAACAGATATAGAAGTCCTCATTATCTATGCGTTTTTCTATTCTCTTACGTACCTTATATAATATACGTTCAAACACAGGCACATCCTCATCAGAAACTCCTGTCACGAAAATCTGTTTTATTGCCGGCTCCACCTCACGGGCTGCAGCGCCCAGTACTTCCGGCTTTGTCGGCACGGCCCTTAGATGCATCAGTTGCAAACCCTCACGCTCAATCTCCTCTATCATTATCGAGAGTATTTCCTGCTGCGCCTGAATATCCTTTGGCAGGAAAACCAGTCCTGTGCCGTACTTACCTTTTTCCGGCACAGGGATGCCTTGCAAAAGAATAAACTCATGGGGTATCTGCACCATTATGCCGGCACCATCGCCTGTCTTGTCGCGTGTCTCTGCGCCACGATGCTCCATATTCTCCAAAACGCGCAGCGCATTATCCACCAGTTCGTGGCTCTTGCCTCCGTGGATATTGACCACCATACCAACACCGCAAGCATCGTGTTCGTACTGGCTCTGATATAGTCCTTTCTGTTGTCCCCGTAACTTACTTTCTGTCATATTATCCCTATTAAATCTTTCCAAATGCACAATTTTGAGCGCAAAGATAGTACAAAAAGTTAAAATAATCGAATTATTAATTACTTTTTAATTCTAATTATTTTAGAAAATTATCATTTTGCTTCAAAATTTTGTTTTTACATATCAAAATGTCATTTTTGTAATCATAAATAAAGGGTAAAATTTACACTTTGACAAATGTGTACGTTTTTAACATTCAAAATACACTGCAAAAAAGTACTCTATCTTTCAAAAGAAGTAATTTTGCAGTCCATAAAGATTTTTTTTATGGAGACTAAATATATTTTTGTAACGGGCGGCGTTGTTTCTTCGCTAGGCAAAGGAATAATATCTGCCAGTATCGGCAAGTTGCTACAAGCGCGCGGCTACACAGTAACAATCCAGAAGTTCGACCCCTACATAAACATCGATCCAGGAACGCTCAACCCATACGAGCATGGTGAATGTTACGTTACGGAAGATGGTTTTGAAACTGATTTAGACTTAGGACATTACGAACGGTTTACTGGCATACGTACAACTCGCAACAATTCGATTACAACAGGACGTATCTACAAGACCGTGATAGACCGCGAGCGTCGCGGCGACTATTTGGGCAAGACCATCCAGGTGGTGCCTCATATTACTGACGAGATAAAGCGGCGCATGCTCCGCCAAGAGGAAAGAAGCGACGGTAAAGAGGAAATAGGATATGACTTCGTAATCACAGAGGTGGGCGGCACTATTGGCGATATTGAGAGTGCTCCGTTCATGGAGGCCATCCGCCAGTTGCGCTGGCAATTAGGACGCAATGCCGTCTGTGTCCACCTGACCTACGTTCCATATTTGAAAGCGGCAGACGAACTGAAGACAAAGCCTACCCAGCACAGCGTAAAGGAACTGCAATCAATGGGTATACAACCTGACATCCTTGTGTTGCGCACGGAGCGTCATCTTGACGACGGTCTCCGCATGAAGGTTGCCTCTTTCTGCAATGTTGATTTAGAATGTGTGGTACAGAGCGAGGACATGCCAAGCATCTATGAGGTGCCGGTGAATATGCAGCGACAAGGACTTGACGCAGCAATTCTTCGCAAGATAGGAATACCTGTTGGCGAGACACCTGCCATGAAGCCCTGGCACGATTTTCTTGAGAAGCAACGCCAAGCCACCGGCGAAGTACATATCGGTCTCGTTGGCAAGTACGACTTGCAGGATGCCTACAAGAGTATACGTGAGAGTTTGAACCTTGCCGCCATTTATAACAACGTAATGGCAAAGTTGCATTTCATCAACAGCGAGGACGTGACTTGTGACAATGTTGCTGATAAACTCAACGGCATGGCTGGCATCATAATATGCCCTGGGTTTGGACAGCGAGGCATAGACGGCAAGATTGTTGCTGCCGAATTTACACGTAACCACGACATTCCCACCTTTGGCATTTGCTTGGGCATGCAGATGATGGTCATAGAATTTGCACGCCACGTGTTGGGCTACAAGGATGCCGACAGCGCAGAATTCCATAGTGGTCTGGAAAAGTCAGCAGAAAATACAGATAGCCAACGCCTCATACAGCAGAATTTTGTTATCGACCTGATGGAAGAGCAGAAAAACATCACACAGATGGGCGGTACAATGCGGCTCGGTGCTTACGAGTGCCAACTTGCCAAAGGCAGCAAGACATACGAAGCATATGGTGAGAAGGAAATTATCAAAGAACGGCACCGCCACCGCTACGAGTTCAACAACCAGTATATGGCAGAATACGAACGGGCTGGTATGAAATGTGTCGGTATAAACCCCGACACCAATCTTGTTGAAATTGTTGAAATACCAGGAAAGCGATGGTATATCGGCACACAGTTTCATCCGGAATATTCTTCTACCGTGCTTCATCCTCATCCGCTGTTTATGAGTTTCGTTAAAGAATGTATCATATCGCAATAACGTTATAACGGAATATCGCAAGAAGATGGAACAACTCAAACACGAATGTGGTGTGGCGATGATACGATTGCTGAAGCCTCTGTCGTACTATGAAACAAAGTATGGCACCGCTTCATACGGCTTCAACAAACTATATCTGATGATGGAGAAGCAGCACAATCGCGGACAGGAGGGTGCAGGCATAGCCACCGTTTGCCTGAACAAGGAGCCTGGCACAGAATACATGTTTCGCGAAAGGGCTGAGGGCAAGGATGCCATTACCGAAGTCTTCACACGGGTCACTCAGGAGATGGCTGGCGAACTATACATGGGCCATCTGCGCTATTCCACTACTGGCAAGAACGGACTGCAGTATGTCCATCCTTTTCTACGCCGCAACAACTGGCGCGCCAAGAATCTCTGCCTTTGCGGCAACTTCAATATGACCAACATCGACGACGTTTTCCAACTTCTGACGTCGCAAGGACAATCGCCGCGCATTTACAGCGACTCGTATATCACCTTGGAACTCATGGGCCACAGGCTGGACCGCGAAGTAGAGAGGCTTTTTCAGGAAGCCAAGACTAAAGAACTTCAGAATACAGACATCACTCAGTATATTGACGACCACATAGATATGGGCAATGTGCTTAAAAGCACTATGAAACATTATGACGGCGGCTACGTAATGTGCGGACTGACGGGCAGCGGCGAGATGTTTGCCATGCGCGACCCTTGGGGTATTCGCCCTGCATTCTACTACAAGGACGACGAGATTGTAGCCCTGGCCAGCGAGCGTGCAGTGCTGCAGACAACATTCGATCTGTCATGTGAGGAAATCAATGAATTGAAATCGGGCGAAGCCCTTATTGTGAGCAAAAACGGCAACGTCAGATTAGAGCAGATCATGCCTGCCGCTCAGTTGAGCGCCTGTTCTTTCGAGCGCATTTACTTCAGCCGTGGTTCCGACCGCGACATCTACCAGGAGCGCAAGCGGCTTGGCGAGCAACTTACCCCAGCCATACTGCAAGCCATTGACGGAGGTGTCAGAAACACAGTCTTTTCCTACATTCCCAACACTGCCGAGGTCGCGTTCTATGGCATGACCGACGGATTTCGTAAACTGTATGGCGACGTGCGTACAGAAAAAGTTGTGTGGAAAGACATCAAACTGCGCACATTTATCACCGACAATTCTGAGCGCAACGATCTTGCCGCCCATGTCTACGACATCAGTTACGGTTCGCTACGCCCCTATGAGGACAATCTTGTAATAATCGACGACTCGATTGTCCGCGGCACAACTCTCAGAGAGAGCATCTTCAAGATATTAGACCGTCTGCACCCAAGGAAAATAGTCATGGTATCAAGTGCGCCACAGATCCGCTATCCCGACTACTATGGCATAGATATGTCGCGGCTGGAGGAACTCTGTGCCTTCCGCGCT
This sequence comes from uncultured Prevotella sp., assembly GCA_937877595.1. Lineage (GTDB taxonomy): Bacteria > Bacteroidota > Bacteroidia > Bacteroidales > Bacteroidaceae > Prevotella. Next base: position 12,187 of record CALFIY010000102.1, on the reverse strand, counting down.
GCCATTGCACTTATAGAAGAGATGAGACTCTGCCCCAACCCAACAACTACAGGCGATGGAAGCGGACATGGACAGGAGTACTGGATGCGACTGATAGACGAGACATACAGGGCATGCAAGAGCGAGCCGCAATCTACAAATCACGTCCGCAGAATATACGAGTCGTTCAGCGTACAGGACATCAATCGAAAGATAGTGGAAATGCTACGGCCGAAAGGAATGCAGGCACCTGTCGAACTTGTTTTCCAAGACATTAAAGGCTTACACGCAGCATGCCCCAATCACCCTGGCGACTGGTATTTCACTGGCCATTACCCCACTCCAGGCGGCACGCGCATGGTCAATCAGGCTTTTATCAACTATGTAGAAAAGAGAGACAATAAGCAGCGACAATGACAAGACAAGCAAAACTGATACTTAGCGACGGCAGCGAGTTCTGCGGCCAGTCGTTCGGCTACGAGGGAGAGTGTACTGGCGAGGTGGTATTCAACACCGCCATGACAGGCTATCCCGAAAGCCTTACAGACCCAAGTTATGCAGGCCAGATTCTGGTGATGACCTTTCCGCTGATTGGCAACTACGGTGTGCCGCCTATTATAGGTGAGAGGTCAGAGGCAAGAGATAAGAAGTCAGAGGAGAGAGGTGAGCAAGCGGCGTCACCAGACAGCCTTCCTGACTTCTGGGAGAGCGACAGAATACACCCCAAAGCCTTGATTGTTGCAGACTACAGCAATCTGTACTCCCACTGGAATGCAAAAGAATCGCTTTCTGCATGGCTTAAGCGTGAAAAGGTTCCTGCCATCACGGGCATTGACACGCGCAGACTGACAAAAGTGCTTAGGGAGCACGGTGTGATGATGGGAAGAATAGAGGTAAGTGGTGAGAAATTAGAGGTGAGAGATGCAACTGAAACTAAAGATTACAGTTCCGTGAACTGGGTGGAGCAAGTAAGTTGCAAGGAAGTGATTACGTATCGTCCTGAAGCCGACTTCTCACCCCTTAAAAAAGTCGTTCTCGTTGACTGCGGTGTAAAAGCGAACATCATACGCTGCCTTCTTAATAGAGGTATTGAGGTGATTCGCGTACCTTGGGACTACGACTTCAACCAGTTGGATTTCGACGGTCTCTTTCTTGCCAACGGCCCTGGCGATCCAGAACAGTGCGATATAACGGTGAAACACATCCGCACTTTCCTGGAGAAAGAATTGAAAAAAACAACAACTCCCCTCTCCAAACGAAGCGAGGCTGAGGGCGAAACAATACGTCCCGTTATGGGCATTTGCCTTGGCAACCAGTTGCTGGCAAGGGCAGCAGGAGCCAAGACATACAAACTGAAATATGGCCATCGCTCGCACAACCAGCCTGTGCGCATGGTTGGCACAAACCGCTGCTTCATAACATCACAGAACCACGGCTATGCCGTCGACGACACAACACTGCCTGAAGAATGGACACCACTGTTTGTAAACATGAACGATGGTTCGAACGAAGGAATTCGCCATAAGTCGATGCCGTGGTTTTCGGCACAGTTCCATCCCGAGGCCTGTAGCGGTCCTGTTGACACTGAATGGATGTTCGACGAGTTTGTCTCTCTCCTCTCACCCCTTTCTCCTCACCACTCACCACTCACCAATCACCACTCATCCCTCACCCCTCACCCCTCATCTCTCACCCCTGTTAAGAAAGTATTGCTCCTCGGCTCTGGTGCATTAAAAATAGGACAGGCTGGCGAGTTTGACTATAGCGGTGCACAGGCATTGAAAGCCCTGAAGGAAGAGGGTATCACCTCGGTGCTCGTCAATCCAAATATAGCAACCGTACAGACGTCCAAAGACGTAGCCGACATAGTATATTTCCAGCCCGTCACGCCAGAATTCGTAGAGCGCATCATTGAGAAAGAACGCCCCGACGGCATCTTGCTTTCCTTTGGCGGACAGACGGCTCTGAACTGCGGAGTGGAACTCTACAAGCGTGGCGTTCTGGAGAAATATGGAGTCAGAGTGATGGGTACCCCTGTTCAGGCAATCATCGACACGGAGGATCGTGACCTTTTTGTTAAACGACTTGATGAGATTGGCGTGAAAACCATCAGCAGTGAAGCCTGCTCAAGCATTGAGGAGGTGCGCCGTGCAGCCCACGAACTGGGATTTCCCGTCATACTGAGAGCCGCCTATGCTCTCGGTGGCCTCGGCTCTGGTTTCTGCGACAACGATGACGAACTTTCAAAGCAGGCCGAAGAGGCATTCTCCTTCTCTTCTCAGGTGCTGGTAGAAAAATCACTCAAGGGATGGAAGGAAATAGAGTATGAGGTGGTTCGCGACCGCTTTGACAACTGCATCACCGTATGCAACATGGAAAACTTCGACCCTCTTGGCATCCATACCGGTGAGAGCATCGTAGTGGCACCATCCCAGACTCTCTCGAACAGCGAATACCACAAACTGCGCGCACTTGCCATAAAGATAATACGCCATATCGGCATTGTCGGCGAATGTAACGTGCAGTATGCTCTTGACCCTGACAGCGAAGACTATCGTGTCATAGAGGTCAATGCACGCCTCAGCCGCTCGTCGGCACTCGCCTCCAAGGCCACAGGCTATCCGCTCGCCTTTGTGGCTGCCAAACTCGGATTGGGCCACGGTCTGTTCGACCTGAAAAACTCAGTGACCAAGACAACAAGCGCCTTCTTCGAGCCAGCCCTTGACTATGTTGTGGTGAAAATTCCGCGCTGGGATCTAACAAAGTTCCATGGCGTCAGCCGCGAGTTGGGCTCTTCTATGAAGAGTGTCGGCGAAGTGATGGCAATAGGCCGCACTTTCGAAGAGGCTCTGCAGAAAGGTCTTCGAATGATAGGACAGGGAATGCATGGCTTTGTAGAGAACCACGAGATAAAAATCAAGGATATCGGGAAATCACTGCACGAGCCTACCGACACTCGCATCTTCACACTCTCAAAGGCATTGCAGATAGGGCACAGCATAGAGCAGATACACCAGTTGACGATGATCGACCGCTGGTTTCTGCAGAAATTGAAGCACATCGTCGACATCGATTTACAGTTGAGAGAGACGGCTTATCTCTCTGAGATTGCAGAGTTTATGGAACCGAGCGAATTCAAGGAGCACCTCCAGTCGCCAGAGGTATTCATGCTGCTGCGTGCTGCGAAGACTTACGGATTTTCCGACTTTCAGATAGCACGCGCCTTAGGTTTGGGCGACAGAATGAAAATGGAGCAGGCAGGACTCACCGTGCGCAAATGGCGAAAGATGCTGGGCCTCTCTCCCACTGTCAACCAGATAGACACTCTGGCCGCTGAGTATCCAGCCCAGACCAATTACCTTTATCTCTCTTATTTATAATCGAAATAACGTGATAACGAAATAACGCAATAACGTGATAACGAAATATCGAAAAAATTATGTGTGGAATAGTAGCGATATTAAATGTAAAGGAACAGACGCAGGCACTACGTCAGAAAGCATTGCGCATGAGTCAGAAAATCCGTCATCGCGGCCCCGACTGGAGCGGCATTTACTGTGGCGGTTCTGCAGTCCTTGCCCATGAGCGGCTGAGCATTGTCGACCCTGAAAGCGGTAGCCAGCCGCTGTATAGCCCACGTCCTTCGGACGGGACAGGTGGGGGCCTACAGGTGTTGGCTGTCAACGGCGAGATATACAATCATCAGGAAATCCGCCGGCGCTTTGCAGGCCGCTACGACTTCCAGACAGGCTCCGACTGCGAGGTAATACTGGCCCTCTATCAAGAGGCAAGAAATAAGATGGAAGAGATAAAAGATAAGGGAATAACGAATAGTGACAAGGGTATTCTCTCACCCATTACCTCTATGCTTGAAGAACTCAACGGCATCTTTGCCTTCGTGCTCTACGACGAAGAGCGCGATGAGTTTCTCATTGCCCGCGACCCCATTGGCGTGATACCTTTATATATCGGCTACGACAGCGACGGTACCATCTACGTCGCCTCCGAACTGAAAGCCCTTGAGGGCCAGTGCGAACGCTACGAGCCATTTCCACCGGGCCACTACTTTTATAGCAACTTACCCATTGCTTCTTATTACCATCGCGACTGGATGCAATATGATGCCGTAAAGGACAATGACGCCAGTGCCGCAGCCATCCGCGACGCACTTGAGTCAGCCGTCAAGCGCCAGTTGATGTCCGACGTTCCTTACGGCGTCCTTCTGTCTGGAGGGCTTGACTCCTCGATTGTCTCTGCCGTTGCCGAGAAATATTCTTCTATGCGCATTGAGGACGACAGCAAGTCGAAAGCCTACTGGCCGCGTCTGCACTCGTTTGCCGTAGGCCTGAAAGGCGCCCCCGACCTGGCCAAGGCCCGCCTGGTAGCCGACCATATCGGTACGGTACACCACGAGATCAACTATACCATTCAGGAAGGCCTCGACGCTATCCGCGACGTCATCTACTTCATTGAGACCTACGACGTGACCACCGTACGCGCCTCTACTCCGATGTATCTTCTGGCGCGCGTCATAAAATCAATGGGCATCAAGATGGTGCTCTCCGGCGAGGGCGCCGACGAGATATTCGGCGGCTACCTCTACTTCCACAAGGCTCCTTCGGCCAAGGATTTCCACGAAGAGACCGTGCGCAAACTCTCCAAACTCCATCTCTACGACTGTCTGCGAGCCAACAAGAGCCTTTCGGCCTGGGGCGTAGAGGGGCGCGTGCCGTTTCTCGACAAAGAGTTTCTCGATGTCGCAATGCGCACAAATCCTGAGGCCAAGATGTGTGGCCTTTCTCCCAACCTCTCTCCAAATAGCGAGGAAAGTTTTATCATCGAAAAGAAGATCGTACGTGAAGCCTTTGCCGACATGCTGCCCCACGAAGTGGCATGGCGACAGAAAGAACAGTTCAGCGACGGCGTCGGCTACTCGTGGATTGACACACTGAAAGCCGTGACGGCGGCAGCAGTCTCCGACGAGCAGATGGCCCACGCTGCTGAGCGCTTCCCCATCAATCCGCCAAGAAACAAAGAGGAATACTATTACCGCAGCATCTTTGCTGAGCACTTCCCCTCCGACTCTGCCGCACGCAGTGTTCCCTCAGAGGCAAGCGTTGCCTGCAGCACCGCCACAGCACTTGAATGGGATGCCGCCTTCCGCGGTCTCAACGACCCCAGTGGCCGCGCCGTCAAGGGAGTCCACGAACAGGCTTATTAGCCTGTTTTTTCAAAAATATAATACCTTACCGCAAGTTGAATATTAAATGATACCAAAGGCAAATATCAGCCCACTGACGGAACTGTGTGGCACGGATGGAGTTGACGCGATAGCCCACGGCAATAACTGCGTCGAGGCTATAGAATTGTGTCTGATAAGTTTTCCCATCTGAAGCAGTATGTGCAAATTTTGCACATACTGCGTTCTCAACCAATTCTCCAGACTCAAAGACGTTTTTCAAATGCTTCGTTATGACACTTCTGTCACAATCAAATAACATTCCCATCGCCTTCTGTGTACACCATATTGTCTCGTCGGCATACATCACCTCAATGCCTTGTTCCTTATTCTCCAATTGGAAGATGAGGAACTCGGCAGTGCTGTTTCTTATCTCATGTCTCTTGGCCATAGCTGGATTAAATCATTTCTTCGACCTCTATTTCTGAGGAGAGTGCTTTCAAACCCTCTCTAATCTCATCAACAGGAGTCACCTTGTAGTCGGAGAGCGAACGGGGTGCACCGTTGTTTATGACTCTATTCCTACATCAAACCACAACCAGAGCCTCGAAAAACAAGCAAAACGGGGAGTTGTTTATGACTCTATTCCTACATCAAACCACAACCAATCCGAGAGCCGAGAGCGGAGAGCCGCGTTGTTTATGACTCTATTCCTACATCAAACCACAACCTTGCGCTCAAAATCTGTTCAAAATCTGTTGTTGTTTATGACTCTATTCCTACATCAAACCACAACAAGGTCTACAACAATGTTATTGGAAGCCGTGTTGTTTATGACTCTATTCCTACATCAAACCACAACATCGAGAGTGCAAACGTAGTTTTGAAGAGTGTTGTTTATGACTCTATTCCTACATCAAACCACAACGGGTGAGGCTTGCCAGTTGTTCCTCGGCTAGTTGTTTATGACTCTATTCCTACATCAAACCACAACTGAATTAACAAAATAGTATTAATTTAAAAGTTGTTTATGACTCTATTCCTACATCAAACCACAACATATTATACATTTATTTACAATTATATATTGTTGTTTATGACTCTATTCCTACATCAAACCACAACGCTCATATAGAAAAAAAAGAAAATATGTAGTTGTTTATGACTCTATTCCTACATCAAACCACAACCGGCAATACTCACTTGTCGGAACGCCCGAGTTGTTTATGACTCTATTCCTACATCAAACCACAACAGTTGGATGATTTCATTCGAACTAATGAATGTTGTTTATGACTCTATTCCTACATCAAACCACAACAATTTCGTGGTTGGTTGGTCAGTTGGGTTGGTTGTTTATGACTCTATTCCTACATCAAACCACAACATTAGCAAATTGCCCGTTTTTCGTTTTCGTGTTGTTTATGACTCTATTCCTACATCAAACCACAACCTCCTCGTTTTTACCCTTCGAAGCAAGAAGGTTGTTTATGACTCTATTCCTACATCAAACCACAACTAGTACCAACACCAGAGGGAATTTTGTGCTGTTGTTTATGACTCTATTCCTACATCAAACCACAACAATACTTAATTTGTTGGTGCAAAGATACGGTTGTTTATGACTCTATTCCTACATCAAACCACAACCTAGGTTGTATATATTTCTAATTACAAGGCACTTAGATGCGATTTTCGCCTACGAAGTGGCCATTTGAGAAGGAATTACGTGGCGAAATTACTAAAAAAATTCCAACTGAAGAGGTTCTGTTGGCGTTTTTTTCTTTTTCTCCTTTCCCCAGAAGTTAACAATATCACCATATTGCTTATCGGTAACGCTAAGTATGCTAACCATACCAGTCTCTGGAACAATGGCTTTCACCCGTTTGATATGAACTGTCTGGCTCTCGTATGATGCACAATGTCGAATATAGACGGAGTATTGCAACATCACGAAACCGTCTTTCATCAGATTTTTTCTAAATAGTGTGGCTGTCTTTCGTTCTTTTTTTGTCACCACAGGCAAATCGAAGAAAACGAATAGCCACATAATGTGATATGCATTTAAACGGTTTTCGCTCATACCAATATCGGTAATGTCAACTTATCTGTTTCGCCCTTGAACATTTTGAGTAGAGATGCTGTCGTCATAGAAAGTGCATTTTCCAATGGCCGGGTAACCTTTCCCATTTTCACATCAGAGAAGAGCACCCTTAACAACCTTCTTTTAGTTTGGTTGTCAAGTTCACTAACTGCTCCATCATAATAAAGGTGGTATACAATTTCATCAATAAACGGGCGATATGGTTCCATGACATCATCTGCCAATGGAAAAGCATTGTACCGATTACGATGGAATACGCCAAAGGCTGGATATAAACCCGAACATATCAGAGCACGTGCAACTGCTGCACGCAATATGGTATATCCATAGTTTAGCAAATTGTTTGGTGGCAATCCATCGCGCTCTCTCTTGAATCCGTCGTCGAAGAGCCGACTCCAATATTCTCTTGCAGCAGCCCCCTCACGATTGTCTGCGTCACCAGACTTTACATTCATATAATACTGTTTCAGCACGTCACCATTCTTACCGACCTTATGCAGTAACAATGACTGGTTCCTGATTTTCGACTCTACCAGTTGCCTCCAAACATTCTTCTTTGTCGGTGCAGATGCATCTATCTGATACTTGTAACTTTCCTGCTGAGTGGAATTGCCATCCAGTGTCATAAGCATGGACTTCGGCATCTTCTTTTTATCGCAGAAGATAACTGAAACATTATTGTCAGCCAACTCGTTGAGCACAGGAACCGACACTGTGACTTCTGGATTTTCAATAACAACAAAGCCAATATCCTCAATTGGTCGTGTCACTGTATCTTTATTATCCTTGAAGGTAATTACCAGTTGGCGGTCTTTCAAAGACAAATACACTGGTGATGTAAACATTAATGTTTGCTTTATCATATCAACCTACTTATCTCACCTAAATCGTTAATCTCAAAATCTACGCCCTGGACCAAAACTTTTATTTGGGAATGAAGCATCTTAATCCCCGGCCGAAAATCCTCATCAGATTTATACTCCCCATTAATCTTTTTAATTTCAGAACTTGGTTTTGCATTTTGATGATGAACCATTTCTATCGTCCCATACTCAAATTTACCCTGAATAATCATCGACGACATTCCAGTCACTTTATATAACCTCTTTTGCAAGTTTTTCCTATCAAGTTCCCAGACTTCCTCAGGACTATTTTCATAGAGAAGCACCATTGTTCCAATCTTCAATCTATATTTAAGTTCATAGCCACTTTTACTATAAATAGGTAGTAGTTGGTTGTTCGTCGGTACTTTATCATTGCTCTTCCTATAGAAGTTTGCCGCTGTAATGTTGTTAACGAGTTCAAATTCCCGTTTCTCCTTTCCTTTATTATCTTGCCCAACATAAATGGCCATCATGTAGTTGCGGTCATTCTGCACATGGTATTGCCGTTTATAGTCATGCTTCGACAGGTCACGCTGCTGTCGAATATGGATGGGACGAGTGACAGAACCTGTAAATATGCGAACTTTTTTTATGGGTATTTGCTTTTCTTCGTTCATCCAAATGGAGTTTTCCAATGCCTTCTTAAGAGAACCGTGAAGTCGAATGGCATGTTCAACCTTAGCACGAACCTCCCCATCTACAATATTCTTAACATCTTTCTCATCTAATCCATCCAGGCTTTTCCTAACAACATACTTAACAACGCCATCCACATTGATAGCACCATAGTAAGTTTCATTATGCAATGATGAGCGAGCGACATCTCCCTGTGTCAACACCTTATCTCCATGGCTGTCACGGACATAACGTTTAGCCTGTTTGGACATATTGTCTTTGGTGTAATGTGCTATCAGCAATTCGTCCTGTATTTGCTTGATGTCGCTGACAAACGACGGCCAAGGTTTTTCAAACTGAGGCTTCTCACCTCTACCGAACTTGTATTCATCAGACTGGTGATAGAACTGAGCCAACTTGTCATATTCCGATTTGTCTATGCAGGCAATCGTAATGGCATCAATGCAATGATGAACATGATTGACTCGTTCTTTCTTCGTGTACTCCTCTTGTATGCCCCAAATCTTACGAAAATCTGACGTTGCAACACCTTTTACTATATATACCTGCTTAAATACTGATTTCAGATACATACGAGCATAACGAGATATGACACTGATATCTGTCCCCTGACGGCGTGAGAAACCTTCTGGAACTTCTTTCATCGTGAATCGCTGATACTTTCCACGCCAGTAATTTCGCTGCAAGGATAACAGATGACGCCTTTTAATTATTTTATCCTTTTCTTCTTTCGACGATATCCCCTTGGTACTTATTTTTCTAATCTGTCTATCCAAGTCTTCATACCGTTCTTTCCAATCCGCTATTCTTTCCAATATTTCATCATGCTCGCTCAACTGCGTAGGCAATTTTGTTTTCTTTACATCTCTGTTATACCTGCAACTACAAAGCGTCAAGTTTGCTTTCGTGCTGTCACCTCCTGCACTACGAGGAATAGTATGCTCAATATCATACCTGGGATTATTACCTAAAAAGTCTGTCAGACGAATTTCTTCCCCCGTATAAAGACATTTATGGTTCTGCTCTTCCCAAAGTTGATACTTAAGAATATCTGTATCGGTAGGATTTGCTATATATTTCTCTATCTCCTTGCGACATTTCTCTCTGTCTTTCTCATTTTCACGCTGCCATGTTTGAATAGCCCAACGACGATTAGCATCATTCAAATCACGCGAAAACTCAATATGAATTTTAGTATCTGGTGTTATTTTTCGCTCTTTAAGCAGTAGATTGACTATCTTACGCAATCTGAATAGCGAGTGCATAGCCATTGGATTCTTGACACTACTAATACGGGGCGAACCTAACTGATAGACACCATTCTCTCTAGGGCGCTGACGAGGATAGAGGTCCATCATAGAAGGATGATACAGTTTCCTTAAATCCACGTCACTGACGTTGTATCGCTCGTGCAAGAACGCCTTTACGCACTGTTCCAACGTCATACCGTCAATATTATTCTTATCATAGGAATGCATCACCTCTATTACATTTTCTATTGCTGCTTCGCGCATTTCCTTTACACTCCAGATATATCGAGGCATAATCTCAACAAGATTGGCAAGAAAAACTGCCTCTGAGTATATCAAACCATAGTCACGCATATAAGGTAATATCTTCCGAATGGCTTTTAGACTGAGCGCAGCATAATCATTTGGCATAGAAATCTTACTGAACTTATCCGCCTGTTCATCATCCAATTGTAAACGATTGACGGCAAAACTCTTTAATTTTTCGTCGTCATCATAGAAGAACAACGTATGCCATATATCGTTCATTATCTGGAAACGAGTTTTGTTATTGGCTTGCGTATATACTTCACATACACAGGTCAGCCAGTCCTCCCCAAAGATTTCTTCCAGCTGGGCATTTACAATGCTACCTGACACTAGAGTATCCATCTGATAGTTAAACTTATAAGGCTTATCCTCATTACTTTTGTAGTAGCAATAATTGTTCTTGCCTGCCAGTTTCTTCGCGATGTCCTCAAACAAGAATGTCCGCTTTGACTTACGCTTAAATAAAGGAATTATTCGGGCCTTTTCTTCATTAGTCAACCCACGTTCACAATTCTCGTATAGTGTATTAACTTGTACCTTTATATTATTAAGAAAACTATACATTCTAAAATCTTCATACAAAGGATGCGAAGATGGACATCGAGACTTTCCTTTTTCAAATGTACATGTGCCGACTTGTCCCTTTTGCGACTTAAGTGGGCGCTGGTCAAAAATAGCATGTTCCAACTTCTTTACAAGTGCAGCCTCCAATCCCTGTTTCTCGCAAATAGCACGATACTCTTTCAGATAATGCTCTTTTCTGGCTGTATAATGATTCCTTATCTTTTCACCTTTCTGGTATAACTGATAAAAGTATTCTCCCAGATACTCGCATCCTGCTTCTTTCATTTCTTCAGATAAGGCACTAATTCCTTCTTTTACCGCACCTTCCGATTCTCTGGTGGCTTCCTTACGGTTGCTCAGGAACCCACGACGCTGATTCAGATGATATAAAGCACGGCCTAACATATAACGCTGAACGATATCAGACATGTCAAGTTTCTGGGTCAAACAAATATAACGGAACTTGTAAGGATTGACTTGCGCTTTGTCTTCTGTCCGCTGCCATTCCATGAAAAGTTCATTGTCAGGATATAATTTCTTTAATCTCCACTGACGCAGGATTGATTTATCCAAGGGAGGACACAAATGATTCTCACTCAATATGGTCAGCAATCTTATTTTTCTTATTTTCCTTCTCCAATAGTGCTTCCGAACAGAACGATACTTTGTTCGCTCAGCAGCCTTTGAAGACTCTATACCTTTTTCTATTTTTACGCCTTCTGTGAAGATATTCGTTCCTTTCGCTATAAGCGTCGATTTCCCTTCTTCCTTATCGACAATGGCCCAACCAAGGCTATTTGTTCCAGTGTCAATACCCAGTATTCTTTCCATATTTCGTAATTATAGTTAAATCTTAAAATAAATGTTTTTAGTTATTTTGTTTTTTCATCCAGTCTTCCTAACTTTGCAAACAATAAGATTCCTACATCTTATCACAATAAGGCCATAATGGCCGAAGGGTAAAACCTATACTCCCGCTTCGGTGGGAGTTTTTTTATTGGTAGTATTTACAAGCATGTTTTATTAAATAACGCCCCAAATTTACATATTTGTATTGGAATAACAACATAGAACTATCTGAAAAATTTACCTTTACGACACTATCTTTTTGCAAATTACAATAAGGATTATTACGTTGTGAAAACAGCAGGTTATGGTCCTTCGTCCTCAACGGAGGAGTTTTTTTTCTAATAACAACAGCGCTGGCAAAAATTAAAACAGTGCTGGCAAAAATTAAAACAGCGCTGGCAAAAATTAAAACAGCGCTGGCAAAAATTAAAAC
>CALFIY010000101.1 GCA_937877595.1 uncultured Prevotella sp. | reverse complement strand
GGTGTACCCTACTCTACGGCGTGACGGAGATGATCAACTCCATCAAGTTCCACAGTGACAGGCGTAAGTATGCCAAGGCTCAGGAGATTCAGCAGGCAGAGGAAGTACAGGACGCAGAGGAGGTAGAGACTACCGAAGAAGAGGCAGACATCATCCCTGAGGATCATGATGCCTACCTCCCCAAAGCTCCTGCGGAAGACTAATCCTCGATATTCTTCATTTCTTCGCGAACCTCTTCAGAGAACCCTTGAATATAGGTACGCAGGATATCGATGCCCCGTTTGTTCTCGCGCCCCCAGGGGATGATAAGGTCGGCAAACTTCTTCGTGGGCTCGATGAACTGCTCGTGCATGGGCTTCACGTCGTTCTCATAGTGGCTCAGCACCATCTCGACAGTCCTGCCTCTCTCCACCACATCACGACGGATGTTACGGATCAGACGTACGTCGCTGTCGGTATCCACGTATATCTTCAGATCCATCATGTCGCGCAGTTTCTTATGATGCAGCGTCATGATGCCCTCCAGGATGATGACAGGCTTCGGATCCACATGGATGGTCTCTGGCAGACGGTTCGATAACACATACGAATAGGTAGGCTGCTCGATGGGCTCTCCGCTCTTGAGCTTCTTGATCTGATCTGTCAGCAACTTCCAGTCGAACGCGTCAGGATGGTCGAAGTTGATGGCCCTACGCTCCTCTGAAGTCAGATCGGTAGTGTCATTATAATAGGAGTCGAGAGGGATAATGGCGGCACAGTGTGGTGGCAGCGCCTTGGCAATACGCTTCACGACGGTGGTCTTGCCAGAACCTGAACCGCCAGCGATTCCGATGATGATCATAGTTATTGTTATTTAGAGGCTACAAAGATACAAAAAACATCGGACATAGAAGTTGGAAGGAGGAACTTTTTGTTGGCGATTAGTTAATAATCCTTAATTGTTATCATAAACATCAGACATCAAACTTCATACTTCAAAAAAAAGTAGTACCTTTGCAGCCCGAAGTAAGAATTTGAACATTATACATTATTAATATTAAACTCAAAATGAAAAAAGGTATTCATCCCGAAAACTATCGCCCCGTCGTGTTTAAGGACATGTCCAACGGCGATATGTTCCTCTCGCGCTCTACGGCAAAGACCAACGACACCGTGGAATTTGAGGGCGAGACTTACCCAGTGGTAAAAATCGAAATCTCGAGCACCTCTCACCCGTTCTATACAGGTAAGAGCAAACTTGTCGACACGGCAGGACGCGTCGATAAGTTCATGAGCCGCTACGGTAAGACTGCGAAGAAATAACACATATTTCACGCGAGTAATTTTTTAGAGACACTTTTAGAGGCGCGTCCACAGTAGTTGCATATGCTGTCGGCCACGCCTCTTTGTTTTCCAAGAAGAAAAAGCACAACATCACTACGGGATTATGAATAAAAGTCTATGTCTGTTGTTGCCATTGCTGACAGTGGCTATATTATTGGGAGGCCTTGTTGCATGCGGCGGTGACGACGACGTCGTAATACCTGGGTCGCCAGACATCGTGCGCAATGGGCCGAACGTGAACCAAAACACAACGGGACCTGTCGAAGCGCGCACACGCTATGAGTTTCCACGGCTGAAAGGCGGCCAGAGCGATGTTATTGTGCACAGGTCGGTGCTCAGCAGTGACGCATCGGTGACAGGCGTGAACTATAGCCTTGAATGGGATCACTCGCTGAAGGCTACGCGATGGGTGTGCTACGAAGTCTACAACACGGTGCGCGCCACTTCCTGGAACCGCAACCGTTGGCCTAACGGCGACCCATGGGCCTACGACCCCAACGTGCCGCAGTCGGAGCAGCAGGCAACATACAACGAACTGAGCGGCAGCCGTCCACCGCTGCCCAATTCCACATATTATCAGAAGGGGCATATCGTAGCCTCGGCAGACAGACTCTGTTCGCAGGAGGCCAACGGCCAGACTTTCTACATGACAAACATCTATCCCATGGTGCCCGACTTCAATGAGCAGATATGGAGTGCCATGGAGAGCCGCGTGCGCACATGGGGCAATCAGGCTGACACCATGTATGTATGCAAGGGTGGAACTATCGACAGCGAGCAGAACATTCTCAGTCGCACCAACGGCGGACACATTGCTCCACGCTATTTCTTCATGACGCTGCTGAGCAAGAAGGGAACTGCACTGAAGGCTATGGCTTTCTGGATAGAACATAAGGACGGCACATCATGGGGAAAACTAAAGGACTATGCCGTCAATATCGACCGTCTGGAAGAACTTACGGGCATTGATTTCTTCTGCAATCTCTCAGATCAGGTGGAGATAGCGGTCGAATCGGTGTCGCGCCAGCAGATGCTCTCCGACTGGGGGCTCAACTGAGTCGCCTGAAACGAAGGACAGAAAACACAAAGCAAATAATAAACACATATTATAGATTATGAAAACCATCTACGATTTTACCGTAAAAGACCGCAAGGGTAAGGACGTGTCGCTCCGCGAGTATGCCAATGAGGTGTTGCTTATCGTCAATACTGCTACGAAGTGTGGCTTCACTCCGCAGTATGATGAACTGGAGAAACTCTACGAGGAGTATCATAGCCAGGGCTTCAACATTCTCGACTTCCCCTGCAACCAGTTCGGACAACAGGCTCCCGGTACCGACGAGTCGATACACGAATTCTGCAAACTCAACTTCGGAACGGAGTTCCCACAGTTTAAGAAAGTGAAGGTGAACGGCCCGGATGCCGACCCACTGTTCGTATTCCTGCAGGAACAGAAAGGTTTTGCTGGCTGGGACCCTGCACACCAACTCACTCCCATTCTCGACGAGATGCTTTCCAAGGCCGATCCCGACTATAAGCAGAAGGCTGACATCAAGTGGAACTTCACCAAGTTCCTTGTCAATAAGAAGGGACAGGTCGTGGCCCGCTTTGAGCCTACTACAAAGACAGAAGTTATAGCCCAGCAGATAAAGGAACTACTTGGACAGGAATAAAAACGCCATACCAATGACAGAACGTACCAAATGCCTCATCATTGGCAGTGGCCCGGCAGGATATACAGCCGCCATCTATGCCTCGCGCGCCAATCTGCACCCTATTCTTTACAGCGGAATGCAGCCTGGCGGCCAACTGACACAGACCGGTGAAGTGGAGAATTTTCCAGGCTATCCCGAGGGCGTCGACGGCAATCAACTGATGGACGACCTGCGGCGACAGGCTGCGCGCTTTGGCGCTGACATCCGCGATGGACAGGTTGTGAAGGTTGCCCTCGCGCGCGTACCTTATATTATATATATAGAGGACGGCACGGAAATAGAAGCCGAGACCGTGATAATTGCAACCGGTGCCTCGGCAAAGTATCTCGGACTGCCCGACGAAGAGAAATATCAGGGACAAGGTGTTTCGGCATGTGCCACATGCGACGGCTTCTTCTATCGCAAGAAGACGGTTGCCGTGGTAGGCGGCGGAGATACGGCATGCGAGGATGCGCTCTATCTCAGCGGCCTTGCCAAAAAGGTGTACATGGTGGTGCGCAAGCCATACCTGCGCGCATCGAAGGTGATGCAGCAGCGCGTGATAGACAGCGAGAATATAGAGATACTGTTTGAGCACAACGTCACGGGTCTCTACGGCGAGAACGGCGTGGAAGGTGCACGACTGGTGAAGCGCGCAGGAGAGGCCGACGAGCAGCAAGTGGAAATACAGATAGACGGTCTGTTCCTTGCCATCGGACACACTCCAAACACTGCCATATTCCGTGAATATCTGCCTACCGACGAGGCTGGCTACCTGATGCGTGTCGACGGCACGCCGCGCACGGTGATACCTGGCGTCTTCGTGGCTGGCGACTGCGCAGACCCTGTCTACCGACAGGCCATATCGGCTGCAGGCACAGGCTGTCAGGCAGCACTTGAAGCGGAGCGCTACCTGATGACAAAGGCCTGAGAAAACAGCATAAAGCAAAAAAAACATGAAAAAAAGCACGCTTTTCTCGGAAAAATAGCGTGCTTTTTTCCAAAAACAATTACCTTTGCAGGCGTAACAACAAATTATTAACACACCTATGGACGATTATCCGGCGAATCATTTCAATTCGTAGGCGTGAGGATAGCGAGCAAGGCTGCTAATCCTCTTGCCGCTAAAACCGTTCTAACCCAGAAAAAGGATTAGCAAACATGAAAACTTTTTGGAACACCCAAGGAGAACTGACCCAACTTGACCGTTGGCAGCCTAACTGTTGGATACAGGTTACGTGTCCGACAGAAGAAGATCAGCGCATGCTGGAAGAGGAATATAACATTCCCGACTATTTCCTGTCTGACATCAGCGATACCGACGAGCGCGCACGCTACGAATACGACGACGGCTGGATGCTCATCATCCTGCGTATTCCGTATGTCAAGGAGGTGCGCTCGCGGACTCCTTACACCACTGTCCCCTTAGGTATCATTCACAAGCGTGACGTAACAATCACGGTCTGCTACTACGAGACGAATATGATGATCGATTTCGTGTCGTTCCAGCAGAAACGTGGCGAAGGATTTACGGACTATGTCGATATGATTTTCCGTCTCTTCCTTTCGTCGGCAGTATGGTATCTGAAGCGACTGAAACAAATCTCTATGCTCATCGACAAAGCCAAGCGCAATCTTGACCGTGAGGTGAACAACGAAAGTTTGATAGGACTGTCGCGCCTGCAAGACTCGCTGACATATTTCAATACATCTATAAGGGGCAACGAAACATTGTTGTCGAAACTGAAATTCAAGTTGCAGATCGACGAACTTGACGCCGACCTCATAGAAGACGTGAATATTGAGATGACTCAGGCAAGGGAGACAACAAATATCTACTCCAACATTCTGGAGTCGACAATGGATACCTACCAGAGCATTATCAACAACAACATGAACACCATTATGCGTACGCTTACCTCAGTAACAATAATACTGATGCTGCCTACGCTGGTGGCATCGTTTTTCGGAATGAACCTGGTAAACGGTATGGAACAGAACCCGGCAGGATTTATAATTGCCATCGTTCTCTCCGTTTTGGTGTCGATGGTGACATGGGTATTCTTCCGTCACAAACGCCTGATATAAACGTGTAAATCTTTATTTACAACCGCTCACTTTTTCTCCCTAAAATTAGGCTGGTTCGGAAAAACTTCGTAATTTTGGCACCTATATTGTTCGACAACCTATATTCATTCACTAAAACAATTAGATGATGGACTCTCAAGAGACAACAATGGCCCAAGAGCCTGTGGAGCGTAAGCAGTATCAGAACAAAGAAGAGATTTTAGCGCGTGTGCGTGAAATAGCACATGGCGAGGAGGCACCTCAGAAAGACGAGGTTGACTATCTGAAAACTGTGTTCTACAAACTCCATACGCAGGAGCGTGAGAGCCGTCTGCGCGAATACCTCGACGGAGGTGGCAACCCCGAGACCTACCAGATAACACCCGACGAGGTGGAAGAGGCTTTCAAGGCAGAGATGGGAGTCATCAGGGAGCGCCGCCAGCAACTCTTCCGTGAGCAGGAAGAGGAGAAACAGCACAACCTGCAGCGCAAACTGGAAATCATTGAGCGTATCAAGGCGATGATTACGTCGCCCGAAGAGGCTAATAAGTCGTACAAGGAATTCAAGACGCTGCAGGACGAGTGGCGCGAGATAAAGAGCATACCGGCAGAACGTGTCACGGAGTTGTGGCGCAGTTACCAGTTGTATGTAGAGCAGTTCTACGACCTTCTTAAGCAGAACAGTGAAGCCCGTGAGTACGACTTCAAGAAAAATCTTGAGATAAAGACGCGCCTGTGTGAGGCTGCCGAGAAACTGGCAGACGTGAACGACGTGATAAGCGCCTTCCACCAATTACAGAAACTGCATCAGGAATATCGCGAAACAGGACCGGTGAGCAAGGAACTGCGCGAGGAGATATGGGCACGCTTCAAGGCAGCGTCGACGGTGGTGAACAAGCGCCATCAGCAGCATTTTGAAGACCAGCGTGCAAAGGAAGAGGAAAACCTGGCTCGCAAGACGGAACTCTGCGAGAAGGTGGAGGCCATCGGAAAAGAAGAGAACAAAGGCAGTGCTGACTGGGAGCGCCATACCAAGGAGATTATTGACCTTCAGACTGAATGGAAGACTATCGGATTTGCTCCGCAGAAGATGAACGTCAAGATATTCGAGCGCTTCCGTGCTGCATGTGACGATTTCTTCAGCCGCAAGGCAGAGCATTTCCGTGGACTGAAAGAGCAGTATAAGGAGAATGCCGACCGCAAACGTGCACTGATAGAGCAGGCTGTTGCGCTGAAAGACTCTACGGAATGGAAGAAAACTGCCGACAAACTGGTGGCTCTGCAAAAGGAGTGGAAGACCATCGGTGCAGTGCCCAAGAAACTGGGCGACCAACTCTGGGAGGAATTCCTCGGTGCCTGCAACACATTCTTTGAGGCACGCAATGCTGCCGGTGCAGGCCAGAGAGGCGAGGAGCACCAGAACCTTGAAAAGAAGCGCGACGTGATAGCACGCCTGAAAGCCGCTGCCGAGGAGAAAGCCGAGAACTTGCAGGAGCGCGTACAGCAACTTGTAGACGAGTATCAGTCCATCGGGCACGTGCCATTCAAAGAGAAAGACAAACTATATCAAGAATACCATGAAGTGCTCGACACGCTCTACAAGGAACTTAATATTTCTGTAGCAAAGAAGCGCCTCACCAAATTCAAGGATAATCTGAAGCAGGTGGCAGAGCGT
Organism: uncultured Prevotella sp.; assembly: GCA_937877595.1. GTDB lineage: Bacteria > Bacteroidota > Bacteroidia > Bacteroidales > Bacteroidaceae > Prevotella. Next base: position 36,612 of record CALFIY010000101.1, on the reverse strand, counting down.
GGAGAGAGTGCACTGTCAACGGAACGCCAGCGACTGATACGGCAGTACGACCAGTTGCGTCAGGAAGTGCAGACATACGAGAACAATCTCGGCTTCCTTAATGCAGCGAGCAAGAAAGGCAACTCACTGATAGACGAGATGAACCGTAAGGTGCAGAAACTGAAGGATGAGGTGCAACTTGTGCGCGACAAGATAAAGGCCATTGATGCCGAGAATGTTGCAAAATAACCATTCCCATTATACAGGACTTACATCGGAAGAAGTGGCCGAGAGCCGTCGGCTGCACGGATGTAATGTGCTTAGTGAGCCAGAGCATATTTCGCTCTGGCTGCGCTTTTTAGAAAAGTTTTCCGATCCGCTAATTGTAATACTGCTTGTGGCAGGAGCAATGTCTGTTGCCATCTCCTGTTATGAGTATATGGCGTTGGGAAACCCTGTTACAGTATTCTTTGAGCCAGTTGGCATTTTTGTGGCAATAATGCTGGCGACAGGACTGGCTTTTATCTTTGAACTGAAGGCTGACCGCGAGTTTGCCGTCCTCAATCAGGTGAGTGACGACGAACTTGTCATGGTGTATCGCGACGGCGCGCTGTGCCAGTTGCCACGCAAAGAAATTGTCGTGGGCGATGTGGTGCGCATAGACTCTGGTGCGGAAGTTCCTGCCGACGGCGAACTGGTTGAGGCAATGATGCTGACGGTTGACGAATCGACGCTGACAGGTGAGCCGTTATGTGCTAAAACTACCGACGAGGCGCTCTTCGACAGCGAGGCAACATTTGCAAGCAATAAGGTGATGCGCGGCACTAAGGTGATGGAAGGACACGGAGTGATGAAGGTTGAGGCTGTTGGCGATGCCACTGAAAGCGGCAAGGTTTATGAGGCCGTGCATATTGACGACAGCGTAAAGACTCCGCTCAACGAGCAACTCGACCGCCTTGGCAATCTTATCACAAAGGCAAGTTATGCCGTGAGTGCGCTGGTAGTCGTCGGACGACTGATAATGTTTTTTGTGCATTACGACTTCGAGTGGATAGCGTTCCTGGGATATCTGCTCAATACCATAATGATAGCAGTGACGCTGATAGTCGTTGCCGTACCGGAAGGGCTGCCAATGGCTGTGACGCTGAGTCTGGCCTACAGCATGCGGCGCATGTTGAAGACAAACAACCTCGTGAGGCGTATGCATGCCTGTGAGACCATGGGAGCCACTACGGTGATTTGTACTGACAAGACTGGAACGCTGACGCAGAACCAGATGCAGGTGAGCGATGCTGCTTTGTATGGTGGGAGTGACGTGATGCAATTAGTTTGTGAGGGCATCGCAGTTAACTCCACTGCAGAGTTGCGCAGCGTAGGCGATGCGAAATACGAGGTGATTGGAAATCCCACGGAAGGCGCGTTGCTGCTGTGGCTTGCTGACAAGGGACAGGACTATCGGCAACTGCGGCAGGCGGTGGAGATAGAGCAGGAACTGCCGTTCTCTACAGAGCGGAAACTGATGGCAACAGTAGTGAAACGGCAGGACGGAAGTCGTGTGCTGTACATGAAGGGTGCTCCAGAGATAATATATAAATATTGTACGCGCGCGACAGACGACACTCCGCAGAGTGAGACAATGGCTTTGCTGCAGCGTTATCAGCAGCAGGCCATGCGTACGCTGGGCTTTGCCTATGCATTGCTGAAGGAAGGAGATGCTCCAATAGCAAACGGCAACATCGTGGCAGACAATCTGCTGTTCCTTGGTGTTGTGGCGATATCAGATCCTGTGAGAAGCGATGTGGCGGCGGCCATTGCCAGTTGCCTGAATGCTGGAATAGCAGTGAAGATAGTAACTGGAGACACTGTCGGCACTGCACGCGAGATAGGCAGGCAGATAGGACTATGGCAAGAGAGCGACGGCGACAATGCTGTAATCACAGGGCAGGAATTTGCCGCACTTTCCGACAAACAACTCGAGGAGCGCATCATGCAACTGAAGATTATAGCACGTGCGCGGCCTATGGACAAACGCCGGCTGGTAGAAGCACTACAGCGCTGCGGACAGGTGGTGGCTGTGACAGGCGACGGCACCAATGATGCACCAGCCTTGAAGTCGGCACACGTGGGACTCTCGATGGGCGACGGTACATCGGTGGCTAAGGAGGCTTCTGACATAACAATCATTGATAATTCGTTCAACAGCATCTGCCGGGCTGTGATGTGGGGGCGCTCTCTCTATCGTAACATCCAGCGTTTCATTCTCTTCCAGATGACAGTAAACGTAGCAGCATGTCTTGTGGTGCTTATTGGTGCTTTCATGGGAACGGAAGTGCCGCTGACGGTCACGCAAATGCTGTGGGTAAACCTTATAATGGATACTTTTGCGGCAATGGCGCTTGCGTCGCTGCCTCCAACTTCTGCGGTGATGGCTGAAGCACCGCGCAACCGCACAGACTTCATAATAAATAAAGCCATGGCATGGAGGATAGTAGGCGTAGGGTGCTGTTTTGCTGTCCTGCTGCTTGTCCTGTTATACTACTTTGAGACGGGAGGATGGTCGCTAAGAGAACAGAGCATATTCTTCACGGTCTTCGTGATGCTGCAGTTCTGGAATATGTTCAATGCACGTGCATTTGCCACAGGGCAGAGCGCACTGAGACTAAGGGGCTGCAGAGGCTTCTTGATAATATCGGCAGTGATTTTCGTAGGACAGTTGCTGATAGTCAATTTTGGCGGCGCAATGTTCAATGTGGTGCCGTTGTCGCTCCGCGACTGGGTTCTGATAGTGGGATGTACATCGACAGTGCTGTGGATAGGTGAATTTGCAAGAATGAAAAAATCAAGAAAGACAATATGAGAAAAGTATTAGTGTTTTGCCTGGCAGCCGTAATGGTGGCTTGCGGCAGTAAGAAAAAGAGTGACGACATCATTACCGAACGTGTGGAGCGCCCGCAGTTGCAGGAACCGATACGCCAGTCGAGCGACCTGAGTGAACGCGATGTGAAATGGCTCGGACGAACATATCATGTCGTCATAGAGCGTATGCCATCCGACTCGCTGCCATTGGTGAGCGACGAGACGGGACAGCAGTTTGTGGATAATGTCATAACGCTGCGCATATCGCGGCCGGACGGCAGCGTATTTCTCAACAAGCGTTTCACAAAGGGCGACTTTGCGCAGTATCTTGACGCTGACTATCGCACTGCTGGAATTCTGGAAGGCATGGTGTTCGATGAGGTAGACGATGACAAACTGGAATTTGCAGCCAGTGTTAGTCTGCCACAAACCGACGAATATATCCCTTTAGAGTTGAAGGTGTCGCGAATGGGTGATATCGCCGTGAAGCGTGACGCTGACATGGACACCCACGGCGATGATGATTGAAAAATGCTATGTGTACTGATTGACGTGATGGTACTGGTGCATCAGTTCTGTCAACTCGTTGAAGAGTTGTAAGCGCGAGGGTGACAGAGTGCCTGCGGCAATACGTTTCCTGTTATATTTCAACCAATTAAGAAGGCGGTGATCCTCTATGCGATGGCGTGAGGGAATCCGCTTGTTCTTTTTTACGAAATCAACAACTTCCTTATAGTTTGTTATCCAGTGTTCTTCTCGTGTCATGAGTGTAGAATAGAATAAATGGTGTGCCATGCCTCTGCCATGTCGGGCATGCTGTCGACTACTATGTCTGCTCCTGCCTCGGATAGCATGCTGCCGGGGAGTGGGCCGGTGTTTACGGCAATGGTAAAACAGCCGGCAGCGGCAGCAGCCGTCACGCCGAGAGGAGCATTCTCTATAACAATAGTCTGCCATGGCTCAGTGCATGTCTTGCGCATGCCGGCAAGATAGGGGTCGGGCGCTGGCTTGCCTTGGGCTACGTCGAAACTTGTCACGATGCAGTTTTCGTCAATCATGCCGTGGAAGTCGGAGGCAAGTTTGTCAAGCAGGGTATGCTGGCCGCTGCCTGTGACGACACCGATATGCAGTCCACATTCTGTCATCTGCTTCATCAGGCTCTTCACACCACTCATTATCTCTGCCGGAGGACATTGTGCAAACAGGCTTGTCTTCGTGAGATACATCTGACGTGCTTCTTCATCGGTAAGTTCGCGCTGCCATTGTTGGCGAGCCTTCAGTTTTATTGTCTCTACGCCACGCATCCCCTCGTATTCGTAGGCTTCTTCCGGCCGCATGTCTATGCCATATTGCTGCATGGCCTTATGCCATGACAGGGCATGATTTGGCATGGAGTTGTAGAGCACTCCATCCATATCGAAAAGCACGGCTTTCGGGACAAAAGTCCCGTAGCCGTGCTTAAGTTTGTAACTGATAATGGATGATTGGTAATTATGAATGCCTGACGTCTCGCAGTTAGTCATATTATTACTCTCCATTCTCAATGTTCTCTGTTTTTATTTCTCCTTGGCCAGGCGCTCCTTGATAGCCTTTGAGTCGGCTTCGTAGCCAGGCTTGTCAAGCAGTGCAAACATGTTTTTCTTGTAGGCTTCAACGCCTGGCTGGTTGAATGGGTTGACGCCAAGAACATTGCCGCTGATGCCGCATGCAATCTCGAAGAAATAGATAATCTGTCCAATGTAGTACTCGTTGAGTTCTGGCACGGAGAGGCGGATGTTGGGCACGCCGCCGTCGACATGGGCCAGACGGGTTCCGAGTTCGGCCATCTTGTTGACCTCATCGACGCGCTTGCCGGCAAGGAAGTTCAGACCGTCAAGATTTTCCTCGTCGCTGGGGAAGAGGAGGGTGCGGTTGGGCTTCTCAATAGAGATAACAGTCTCGAAAATGGTGCGCTCGCCATCCTGTATCCACTGTCCCATTGAGTGGAGGTCTGTTGTGAAGTCGACGCTGGCAGGGAAAATGCCTTTTTTGTCCTTACCCTCGCTTTCGCCGTAGAGTTGTTTCCACCATTCGCTGACATAATGGAGTTTTGGCTGGTAGTTTACCATTATCTCTATCTTCTTGCCCGACTGGTACAGGCCATTGCGAACGGCAGCATACTGTGCTGCAGGATTTTCATCAAAGGGTACGTCAATGCCAGTGAGTTTCTCCATATCGGCAGCACCCTTTACGAGTTGCTTGATGTCAAAGCCTGCCACGGCAATAGGCAGCAGACCTACTGGGGTGAGCACGGAGAAACGGCCACCGACGTTGTCGGGAATGATGAAACTCTTGTATCCCTCCTTGTCGGCGCATGTGCGGGCAGCACCACGCTTGGCATCGGTGACGGCAACGATGACATTCCTTGCCTCTTCCTTGCCCATCTGCTGCTCGCACTGCTTCTTGAGCAGACGGAAGGTCAGGGCAGTCTCGGTTGTCGTGCCGCTCTTAGAGATGTTGATTACACCAAATTTCTTGCCTTTGAGATATTCGGTAAGTTCTGACAGATAGTCCTCTCCAATATTATTGCCGGCAAAGAGAATGGTTGGGTTGTTCTTGTCGGCAACCAGCCATGCAAATGAATTGCCCAAAGCCTCTATAACGGCACGTGCGCCAAGATAACTGCCGCCGATGCCTGCCACGACAACAGCCTCGCACTTCTCGCGCAGAGTGTTGGCTACAGCCTGTACCTCGTCAAGGAAAGCAGGCGTGATGCTTGAAGGCAGATGAAGCCAGCCTAAGAAGTCGTTACCAGGGCATGTCCCGTTTTCCAAGGCCTGCTGAGCGGCCTTTACCTTTGGCTCGAAAGCCTTCACAGCGCCAGCCTCCAAGAAGCAGGCGGCTTTTGTGATGTCAAGTTTGATGTTGCTCATGTGTTTTACATTGTTAGTGGTTTATACAAAGTGTGCTGTGTCTATCTGCCAAACAGCCATTTCTTGAAGAAAGGACTGATACGGAGTATGTTTGATGTGATAATGCTGAAGCCTATTACCAGCAGGGCAAAGATGACGGATATCGTTGTGTCGGTAATGAAGTTGTGGCGATAGGTCTTGAAGAATGTTCCTATCGTTGGCAGGCTCGGCAGGAAAAGGAAGTGGATAAGATAGATGTCAAGTGTGCGCCGCCCGATGTATTGTAGCGTCGCTCCTATTACGGAAGCCTTTGTGAAATACTGCTGATAGTTGCGGAAATACATCAGTGCTATTGTCAGCAGCAGAAACATTGCCAGTGTGAGCGGTATTATGGCCCATGCCATGCGCATCGTGTGCCATTTGAGAGCATCGAGCGTACACATAACGGCAAGAACAACTATGACAGGAAAGAACCAGCGCGAGTCCATAAGCCTCTGGGCTTTGTCCCAGTAGCGATGGGCTATGTTGCCATAGAGGAAAAATGGCATCCAAAGCATAAGTTGCCCGATACTTGAGTCGAGAAGAAACTGGTGTGTCGCTGTCATCGCTCCGCGATAGCCTTTTGCCCACGAAAAATAGTTTGGCTGGTAGCACGTATCGTAAACGGCAAGCGATATCAGGAACAAGAGCAATATCGGTACACATGAGCGCCATGGAAGTTTGCTCTCCAGATAAGCGAATGGATAGTAGATGAGAAACATGTAGAGCAACACCAGCGTAAACCAATATCCACCCTTTGTCGGTGAATGGAGCGACTCTTCAAGCCCTGGGAAAAAATGTGGCTTCAGTATTGCAGTGGCTAAAAGAAAGAATACCAGGGTCGGCACAAGTTGTACGCGGAGTTTCTTTCCTATCAGTTCTCCGAGATTGCGTGCTGTCCATATTTGTGAAGCCTTGTATGCAAGGAAGCCGCTGATGAAGAAGAATAGCGGCATGCGGAACAGTAGCAGAAACTGCAGCGACGACGAGTGTTTCCACTCTTCTTCGAAGCCCATTTGTGCCACATGATTGGCAACAACCATTATCATGGTAAAACCACGCAGGGCGTCAAGCCATTCCAAACGTGGTTTCCTTGCTACGCCATTCTCCATAACTGTTGCAAAAGTAGACAAAATAATTTGTAACATCAAACAAATTATTGTATTTTTGCGCTCACATAGCGATAAATACACCGCAGGTGCTATGGCGCAGTTTTTAGAATGGAAATATCTGTAGTAATTCCAGTTTACAACAAGCAAGAGTATCTTGAGCGTTGTTTTGAAAGCATAATCCAGCAAGACTTTTACTCCTTTGAGATTGTTGCCGTTGACGATGGCTCCACAGACGGGTCGGCAGAACTCTGCGACCGTTGGGCTGAGCGCGACGGGCGCTTGCGTGTGCTTCATATTGCAAACAGCGGTGTAACGGCGGCGCGGCGGCATGGGGTGGAAAACAGCCGTGGACAGTATATCGTTTTTGCTGACGCCGATGACTGCCTGCTGCCTGGGGCGCTGACAATTCTGCACACTGCAATAACAGAAAGTAAGGCAGACGAGGTCATTGCGACCTACGATGACCAATATGGGCGAAGGCACGATTCTGGATGGCGTGGCTTCCAACCTTGCAGGCAACTCGTTTGCGACCTTCTTGCTGTGCGTAATTCCTTTTGTGTTCTGTGGGGCATAATCTTCCGTAAAGACATTCTTGAAGGATGCCTTGATGCACCGCGACAGATAGTGGAGCGAGAAGATTCACTAATGCAGATAAAATGCCTGATGCGCAAGCCGCGTGTGTTCTTCATCGCAGACGCTGTATACCTACACTATGAGGATGTGCCTAACCAGCGCGTTGAAGACCTTAATATGATACGCATCTATGATAATGAGTTGCGTGCAACACTTCAGCCGTCGTGGGCTGAGTATCGCTCGGCTTTTGTCGGCCATCAGATAAAAGTTTACGAGAAGTTTATAGACAAGCGTCAGTTTCATGTGTTCCGCGAATACTATCGGCCTCTGCGTCGGCAACTCTCTTCCGACATTCCCCTGATGGACAGGATAGCACTGCTGCTGCCGCCGCGCATCAGTTATCTTATAGTATACACTTACAAAAAACTGCTGAAACTGGTAAAACGATGAAAAATCTGCCTGAAGCCGAAAACGATGTTGCGGTACTCCTGATATTCTTTACGCGCACCGAAACCCTGCGCCGTACGTTCGACGTGATACGCAGGGCGCGTCCATCCCACCTCTTTCTTTATCAGGACGGACCGCGCAATGAGGACGAGGCACGCAAGATTGAGGCTGCAAAACTTATTGTGGATGACAGCCAGATAGACTGGCAGTGCGATGTGCAGCGAAGTTATCACGATGTTAACTCCGGGGCGTGGCAGTCAAACTACAAGGCTCAGCGCTGGGCCTTTTCACTTGCTGATAAATGCGTTGTGATAGAAGACGACAGCACTCCGTCGGATTCTTTTATCCCATTTTGTCGCGAGATGCTCGAACTCTACGCTGACGATGAGCGTATAACGATGATAGCAGGGTTTAATCACGAAGAATATACGTCAGCACCATATGACTACTTGTTTACCACGGTATTCAGTATATGGGGGTGGGCTTCATGGAGCCGCGTGGTAAATCAGTGGGAACCCGACTATGCTTTTGTCAGCGATGATTTCAATCGCCGGCAACTGGAGAGATACATGAAAATACGTCATGGCGGGGGGGGGTGAGATGATGCGCAAACTGTACAAACACGCACAGTCTGGTGAAGCCATTTACGAGACGGTGTTCTGGTCGTATAACATGCTTCACTCGGGCCTCACCATTGTTCCTACATGCAACATGATAAGCAATAGCGCTATCAGCGAGGAGTCGGCTCACTTCCAGCAATCGCTGCGCACCATGCCGCGCAGAATGCAGCGCCTGCTAACTATGCCAGCCCATGATGTTGCCTTTCCGTTGCGCCATCCCAAGTATGTCATAGAGAATGTTGACTATAAGCGGCGCGTCTATCGCATAATGGCATGGAGCCATCCGTGGATAAAGATATGCCGTAGCATAGAGGAATTGTGCCGCACCCTGCGCTACGGCAGTTTTCGGCAGATATGGCTTGCTCTGGCTCATCGTCTGCGCAAACTTCTGGGAAGATACGACTACAAGTAGGCTGCTTAATTCGCGTTTATAAATCTTAAAAGTAATTAAGAAATGGCGAGACAGACAGCCGTACGGAAATAAACAACTATCTTTGATGATACAATCGGCACGAATGCCAACAAACTAATTAATAAATAAGTATACTTTTATGTACAGCGATCCAAAAGAGTGCCTTTATTGCACTGACAATCAGACACAGCATGACCTGATGATTCAGTTTGCTGAGTTGCGCGTATCACGCGCTTTCCTTTTCAAAGAGCAGACCTATCGCGGCCGTTGTCTCGTTGCTTACAACGGACATGTCAACGACCTCAACGAACTCTCCGATGACGAGCGGAACAAGTTTATGGCTGACGTGGCACAGGTGACGCGTGCCATGCAGCGTGCCTTCAATCCGGAAAAGATAAACTACGGAGCCTACAGCGACAAGTTGTCGCACTTGCATTTCCATCTTGCTCCGAAATATGTTGACGGACCTGACTACGGCGGCACATTCCAGATGAACCCTGGTAAGGTGTATCTCTCAGACGAAGAGTATCAGCAACTTATAAACAAGATAAAGGAAAATCTCGACTGATGAGAAAGACGCTGGCGCTGGCATTGCTGGCAGGTATGACGATAAGCATAGGATGCGTAGTAAATCTTAGGGTGGGGGGCGTAGCAGGTGCCGTGCTCTTCGCTTTTGGACTCACTACAGTGGTATACTATGGACTGAAATTGTATACAGGCACTGCTGGCTTTATACGTCGGCATGGCGACTGGACAATGCTTGCCGTAGTGCTGATTGGCAATATTATTGGATGCGGACTGACGGCCTGGCTTATCTCTTATGCGCAGCCCGACTGCGTAGAGCCTGCGGCGAAAATCCTGCAGGGAAGGCTGGATAAAGGACCGTGGGCCTGTCTGCTGTTGGCAGTAGGCTGCGGATACATTATGACTACCGCAGTGGAGTTTGCACGACAGGGAAAGATGCTTCCATTGCTGCTTGGAGTGCCGGTGTTCATCCTCTGTGGCTTTGCCCACTCTATAGCAGACGCATTCTATTTTCTGGTGTCACCGGCAGACATCGTGCTTAGTCCGGCAGTGTTGCTGGTGTATGTCGCAGAAGTTGTCGGCAACTTCATAGGATGCAACCTTTATCGTTGGACGCTGTTCTGTGCTTCGCCAAAAGCAGGTGAATAATCGTCTTTTTGTATAATATACGCAAATCAACAGTGAAAAATACTAAGTTATGGCAATAGTAAAACCTTTCAAGGGCATTCGTCCACCAAAGCACTTGGTGGAACAAGTAGAGAGCCGCCCATATGATGTGCTCGATTCGGAAGAGGCACGTGCCGAGGCTGGCGATAACGAGAAAAGCCTTTATCATATCATTAAGCCCGAAATAGATTTCCCTGTCGGCACAAGCGAATACGACCCTCGCGTGTACGAGCAGGCTGCAGCCAATTTCCAGAAGTTTCAGGACAAGGGCTGGCTCGTGCAAGACGCGCGCGAACATTATTATATATATGCGCAGACGATGAACGGGAAAACGCAGTACGGACTTGTGGTCTGCGCCCACACTGACGACTATCAGCAGGGACGCATCAAGAAACATGAGTTGACGCGCCGCGACAAGGAGGAAGACCGCATGAAACACGTCCGCGTAAACAATGCCAACATCGAGCCAGTCTTCTTCGCCTATCCGGACAATGCCGTGCTCGATCAACTTATCATGCGATATGCCAAGACAGATCCGGAATATGATTTCATTGCACCTGTTGACGGCTTCCGCCACCAGTTCTGGGTTATCGACAGCGAGCAGGACATGCAGACCATTACCAATGAGTTTAGCAAGATGCCCAGTCTGTATATCGCCGATGGCCATCACCGCTCGGCTGCTGCTGCCTTGGTTGGCGCTGAGAAGCAAAAGCAGAACCCCCATCATCGTGGCGACGAAGAGTACAACTATTTCATGGCGGTTTGCTTCCAGGCGTCGCAACTCACAATTCTCGACTACAACCGTGTTGTAAAAGACCTCAATGGCCTGTCGTCGGAGCAGTTCCTTCAGGCTTTGGAGAAGAATTTCACGGTAGAGTGTAAGGGATGCGAAATATACAAGCCCCAGCAACTGCATGAGTTCTCGCTATACCTTGACGGCAGGTGGTACAGCCTTACTGCCAAGGCTGGTACGTTCGACGACGCCGATCCTATTGGTGTACTCGATGTGGATATTTCAAGCAGGCTTATTCTTGATGAGATATTGCAGATAGGCGACTTGCGTTCGTCAAAGCGGATTGACTTCGTCGGAGGACTGCGTGGGCTTGGAGAATTGAAGCGCCGCGTGGACTCTGGTGAGATGCGTGCAGCGCTGGCTCTTTATCCAGTTACCATGCAGCAGATAATGGATATCGCCGACAGTGGAAAGATAATGCCTCCAAAGGCGACATGGTTTGAGCCTAAACTGCGTTCAGGCCTGGTCATCCACAAGTTGTCCTAATCGCTGTCGCAGCAGCGCTGCATCGTTCTTGCGAATGGCAAGCACGATACGGCAGGTGTTGTCGAACTGCTGTTCTATTATGCGTGGTGCGAGTTCTTTTACTACTCGCATCACGCTGTTCATTTCCAGATAACTGAACGTGTGGCTGACGATTTCTTCCACCTGGCGTGTTTCTATCGTGGCATGGGCAATGGCGTCGGCTGCTGCTTCGCGGTAGGCAACGATGAGGCCGCTGGTGCCAAGGTTTACGCCGCCGTAGTAGCGCACAACAACAATAAGAACATTGGTCAGTTCGTTGGAATTTATCTGTCCGAGGATGGGCTTCCCTGCCGTACTGCTTGGCTCGCCGTCGTCGTTGGCGCGGAATGTCTGGCGGTCTGCTCCAAGCATGTACGCATAACACACGTGGCGCGCATCGTAATACTCTTTACGATAGTGCGCCACGATATCTTTCACTTCATCAGCGGTTTCAATGTGGTGGGCAAAGGCAAGAAACTTGCTGCGCTTCTCAGTGTAGTAACCTTCGCCGGTTCCGCTTATGGTGCGATACTCGTCGCTCATGCTCTTATTGTCCACCTCTCACTCCTGTCTTTTATATCTTCACCTTTCACTTCTCATTTCTCACTGTCCATTGGGAACAGGCCGTACAGTTTTGCGTCTATCATATCTGTCACCTGCTTGAAGTGCTCCGGGTTGTTGCCAAACTTGCATTTGTCGCCGTCGATAATTATCAGTTGTCCTTTGTACGTTGCAATCCAGTCTTCGTAGCGTTGCTCAAGTCCTTTAAGATAGTCGAGACGCATGGTCTGCTCGTATTCGCGTCCGCGCTTCTGTATCTGCTCTACCAGAGTTGGAATACTGGAACGTATGTAAATCATCAGGTCTGGCAGATTGACCAGCGACATCATCAGTTCAAACAGATCGCTGTAGTTGTCGAAGTCGCGGTCGCTCATCATTCCCTGTCCGTGAAGATTGGGGGCGAAGATGCGCGCGTCTTCAAAGATGGTACGGTCTTGAATAATTGTTTCCTTCGACTTGGATATCTCTACAACCTCTTTGAAACGTTTGTTGAGGAAGTAGATTTGCAGATTGAACGACCAGCGTGGCATGTCAGCGTAGAAGTCTGCAAGATAGGGATTGTTGTCAACAGGTTCAAAACGTGGAGTCCACCCGTATCTGTGGGCAAGCATCTTGGTCAGTGTGGTTTTTCCGCTGCCGATATTTCCGGCTACTGCTATGTGCATAATATTCAGGTATAAAGTGAAGAGTGAAGATGGAATATTGAAAAGTGAAAAGAGAAATGTATCAAATGCTAACTTACGGTAATGTGTTGTCAGAGGGAAATAGTCCGAAGAGGTTGCTGTCTATGCGGTCTATTATTGCTGCCAGGTCGCGTGGATTATGCAGGAAGTCGAGCGGGTCTTTCTCTACAGTCATCACGCGTCCGGTATATTTGTTGTAAACGAAGTCCTCGTAGCGCTGGTTCAAGTTTTTCAGGTATTCCAGTTGTATTGCCTGTTCGTATTCGCGTCCGCGCTGCTGTATGTTTCCTACGAGATGCGGCACAGAGGCACGCAGGTAAATCATAAGGTCGGGCGGCCTCACTATTGTGGTCATCTGTTCAAACAGTTCCATATACGTCTCGTAGTCGCGCTGCGTAAGGTTGCCCATATCCTTGTTGTTTTCCATGAAAACATAGACACCCTCGTAGATTGTACGGTCCTGAATAATGGTATGAGTGGATTTTGCAATGTCAATAAGGTCGCGGAAACGCTCTTTAAGAAAGAAAACCTCCATATTGAAGGACCATCGGTGAATATCACGATAGTAGTCTTCAAGATACGGGTTGTTGTCAACCGACTCATAGCGTGCCTCCCAGCCGTAGTGGCGTGCCAATAGTCCAGTCAGTGTCGACTTGCCGCTTCCGATGTTTCCTGCTACAGCAATATGCATATTGCAAAAGTAATCAATTACGTGTGAACGACCAAATATTTTTCTCCCTATCTTCCTATGTATATTACGGCGGTGAGTATCGTGGCCAGTTCCGTCAGCAGGCATACTGCGCCGCAGCAGTCGCCTGTATATCCGCGCAGTCTGCGCCACACGAAAAGGTAAAGGAAGTACATTGCTGCAGCAGGCACGAATACCAGCATCTGCCAGTCCATGCGTCCTGCCATGTACCATGAATAGCAGCCCAGCGGCAGCAGTCCCTGCAGGAGGAGACTTATGCCGGCCCATATGCCGAATTTCCTGTATACGGTGTGGTTTTTTGCCGTCTCCTCGTTGCGTGCATACGGCATCATCTGTACCAGTTGTGCTGTCAGCATCTTGCTGTAAGGGTCGGCCGCTGCTATTGTCATTGCCGCCTCTTGTGGTGTCATACTGATGAGCGAGAAGAAAAGCAACGTGAAATACATGATAAGCATCGTTACGCCGTACGTGCCGATACGCGAGTCTTTCATTATGGCGAGTATACGGCTGCGGTCATGTCCGCCTCCGCCAAAGCCGTCGGCGAAGTCTGCCAGTCCGTCCTCATGCAGTGCTCCTGTGACGAGCAGCCGTACTGCGATGGCCAGAACAGCGGCTATCTGGAGAGGTGCTATTTCGCTCACGAGCAGTAGAGTGCCGGCAGTTACGCCTCCTGTAAGCCAGCCTGTGAGCGGCCAGAATTCGACCACCGTGGCGTAAGCCTCTTTTGGCGGTTGGTAGATACGCCACAGAGGCAGACGTGTGAAGAATATGAATGCAGCCCAGACGCTGTCATACCATTTAGAAGTATCGTGTGATATGTGCATTGTCAAAATTGTTCATTTCGTTCATCATTCTCACGGCGCTATCCACCAGAGGGAATGCGCACAGAGCCCCCGTGCCTTCGCCCAGCCGTAGTCCCAGACTGAGCAGCGGCCTTGCTCCCAGCAGTTGCAGCATACGCCGATGCCCGCTCTCGTCGCCGCAGTGGGTGAATATCATATAGTGCTGAGCCGCTGGATAATGTTTGCAGGCTGCCAGCGCACACGCCGTCATTATAAAGCCGTCTATTAATATAATAAGGTGTAGTTCTGCCGCCTTTAGCATTGCTCCTATTGCTGCCACCATTTCGTATCCGCCGAAGTAGATTAGGGGTGAGTGGGGAGAGGTGAGAGGTGAGAGGTGAGGGGTGAGAGAGGTCGCTTTTTTGAATCGTTCTACGGCCTCGCTCAGCACTTGCAACTTGTGCTGTTGTCCTGCGTTGTCAAGTCCTGCGCCTGCTCCGATACATTCTGCGAGAGGGACATTGCCCAACAGATGCATCCAGATGCTTGATGGCGATGTGTTGCCAATTCCCATTTCTCCTATTGAAAGAACGTGACATCCTTGCGCTGCGCATTGCTCCGCCATGTCTGCTCCTGTCTGTATGGCCTGCCAGAATTCTGTTTCTGTCATTGCCGCCTCATGCAGGAAATTACGTGTGCCGCGCGCAATCTTTCTGTTGATAATGTCGTGATGTTCGCTAAGGTCGTAGTCCACGCCAACGTCAACAATATGAAGGCAGAAACCATGCTGTCGGCAGAACATGTTTACTCCACCACCGCCGTGCGTGAAGTTTATCATCTGTTGCCAGGTCACTTCTCTTGGACTGACGCTTACGCCCTCGCGTTCTATTCCGTGGTCGGCACCGAAAAGCAAATGGTGACGTCCTTCTGTAGTTGGAGTCAGTGTCTGCTGGATCAGGCAGACCTGCATAGCCAGTTCTTCCAGCCGTCCCAGCGAACCTTTCGGCTTGTTGAGATTGTCTGTCTTCTGCCTTATCGCTTCTCTTATGGCATTGTCAGGTGCTGAAATGCAGAATTTATAACTCATAACTGTCTATTGTCCGCTCGGCTATGCCGCTTGGCTTTGCCAAGAACTGTCAACTATTTAATCTTCACCGCAATGCCGCTTACCATCAGTATCACCTCGTCGGCACGCTGTGCAACATACTGGTTAAGCCAGCCCAGCAAGTCGGTGAAATGTCGCTGCACATCGTTGGTGCTTACGCCTCCGCTGCCTATCTCGTTGGTTACGAAAATCATTGTCCCGTCCTGCTTCGTGAAATTGTCAAATTCAGTCTTCAGTTGCTGCAACGCGTCGTCTACGCCAGTTGCGTCGCTGAAGAAGTTAGTGGCCCACAAAGTCAGACAGTCTATTAGCGCCACGCCGTCGCTAATATCAATTCTGCTAAGACGGCGCTCTTCTTCAATATTTGTCCATTCGCTGCCGCGACGCTCCTGATGTCGCAGCACCCGTTGGCGAAATTCGTCATCCCAGACGTGGGCTGTGGCTACGTATATCGGATCTGCCGACAGGCTCAGCGCCAGTTGCTCTGCATACTGGCTTTTTCCAGAACGTTGTCCGCCAGTAATAAGTATAATTCTTCCCATAGACAGCACAAAAATACTCAAATTAAATAAACATGCGTGCTAAATAGGGCAAAAAATACACTTATTCATCTACTTTTCTACAGTTTTTTTTGGTTCGTATACTTTTTTTTCTTTACTTTGCACCCGTATAAAAAGGATGACTTTATTTTTTTATATTCAACTAAGTTAGTTAAGAAAACATGAAAAAAATTTTTTTAATGCTTGCTGTTGCTGTTTTCGCAGCACAGAACATTTCGGCTCAGACTGTGTTGGAGAGCAAGAATGCTGACAACTGGTATCTTGGCATCAATGGTGGTTTCAATGTACCAGCCAAGAATTTTGATTTCGGGGACATCAACTATCAGGCAGGTCTGCGCCTTGGCCGTTGGTTCACTCCAGTGGTTGGTCTGGCTGCTGAAGGCCAGTTCTACTTCGGTAAGAATGGTATGCTTAAGGGAAACGACAAGACTTTCCCAAAGTACACTGACGTAAACCTGCTGGGAACTCTGAACCTCAGCAACTGGTTCGGTGGATACAAAGGCACAGCCCGTGACGTTGAACTCATTGCTCTTGCCGGACTTGGCTGGGGCCGCGACTGGGACAAGAAAGATGATTCTATGACTTCTAAACTCGGTTTGGACCTTGCTTTCAACTTCGGTTCCGACAAGCAGTGGCAGTTCTACATTGAGCCTGCTCTCGTTTATACTATTGCTGGTATTGACAACGTGAATGGTGTTGCTTACAACATCAACCATGCTGTATTCCAGGCTAACCTCGGTCTGTCTTACAAGTTTGGTAACAGCAACGGTACTCATAACTTCAAGATTGCTCAACTCCGCGATCAGGCTGAGATCGATGGTCTCAATGCAAAGATCAACGAACTCCGCGCCGAGAACGGCCGCAAGGATGGCAAGATTGCTGCTGACGGCAAGACCATTGCTGACCTCCAGGCTCAACTCACTGCTTGCAAGAACAAGAAGCCTGAGACTCAGGTGAAGGTTATCGAGAAGGCCAACTCTCAACTCCAGCCAATCGTAATCTTCGGTCAGGGTAAGAGCACTCTCGACAATGCAGGTATGGCAAGCGTAGAGATGGTTGCCAAGTACATGAAGAACCACAAGAACTCTAAGGTCCTTGTTAAGGGTTATGCTTCTCCAGAGGGCAATGCAGAACTCAACCAGAAACTTTCTGTTGCTCGTGCTGAGGCTGTGAAGACCGCTCTTGTCAAGAAGTATAAGATTGCTGCCGACCGCGTTAGCACTCAGGGTATGGGCGCTACAAGCGAAATCTCTGAGGAGAACGACTTCAACCGCGTAGCAATGTTCTTCGACACTACCGTGAAGTAAGCAACTGATAAGTCAGAATAAAAGAATGCTCCCTGCGTGCAAAGGCGCGCAGGGAGTTTTTTTGTTGTTAGCGTCCTTATGCGTTTTAAAATGACAAATTTGCACAGAAATCCTTCTTTCTTCAGCAAGTATTTCAAACGGATAATGGGCACCACGCCGAAGGGGTTTCGGGAGAGGTAGGTTGTGGACGTTCTGAAGGCCTTGTTTTTCAAGTAGTTACAGTGTGCTTTCAAAACAGCTGTTTTAATTTTCGTCAGCGCTGTTTTAATTTTCGTCACAGCTGTTTTAATTTTCGTCAACACTGCTGTAAATTTTGCCGGCACTGCTTTAAATTCTGCCACAGCTTTAAAAAGCGTGGTTTTCCTTTTGCATTTCTCTCACTTAATCGTACCTTTGCCGGCCGAAAGAGACAGAAGAGAGATGATAAGCGTAGAAGGACTGGGCGTGGAGTTTTCGGCCAAGCCACTGATGAGCGACGTGAGTTTCGTGGTGAACGACCGCGACCGCATAGCCCTTGTGGGCAAGAACGGAGCAGGAAAATCGACGCTGCTACGCATACTCTGCCGACAACAGCAGCCCACGAAAGGCTCGGTAAACATACCTGTAGGGACTACCGTAGGCTATCTGCCGCAGGTGATGAAACTTGAAGACAGCACCACCGTGACAGAAGAGGCGCGCAAAGCCTTCGACGCCACGCTGAAGATGAAGGAGCACATTGACCGGTTGGGAGAACAGATGGCAAGTCGCACCGACTACGAAAGCGACAGTTATATGCAACTTGTGGAACAGTTCACCCAAGAGCACGAGCGCTACCAGATGATGGGAGCCGACAGTTTTGAGGCCCAGACGCAGCGCACGCTAATGGGACTGGGCTTCAAGCGTACCGACTTCGACCGCCCAACGAGCGAGTTTAGCGGAGGATGGCGCATGCGCATCGAACTGGCCAAGATACTGCTGCAGCGCCCCGATGTGCTGCTGCTCGACGAGCCGACCAACCATCTCGACATAGAGTCGATACAATGGCTCGAGACGTTTCTGCAGGACTGCGCGGCAGCCGTGGTGCTTGTGAGCCACGACCGCGCGTTTATTAATAATGTAACGAAGCGGACACTGGAGATATCGTGCGGCAGAGTGATAGACTACCGCGTGAAATACGACGAGTATGTCACGCTGCGCAGCGAGCGCCGACAGCAGCAGATGCGCGCCTACGAGAACCAGCAGCGCGAGATACAGGAAATGCGGCAGTTCATAGAGCGCTTCCGCTATCAGGCGACAAAGGCGGTGCAGGTGCAGCAGAAGGTAAAGCAGTTGGAGAAGATAGTTCCAATAGAGATAGACGAGGTAGACACGTCAAGCCTAAGGCTGCGCTTCCCTCCATGTCTGCGCAGCGGCGACTTCCCTGTGATATGCACCGACGTGGCGAAGAGTTACGGAAGCCATACGGTGCTAAGCGGCATCAACCTGTCCATACGGCGAGGCGAGAAAGTGGCATTCGTAGGCAAGAACGGCGAGGGAAAGTCGACGCTCGTGAAGTGTATCATGCAGGAGATACCATTTGAAGGCTCGTTGAAGATAGGGCACAACGTACAGATAGGCTACTTTGCTCAGAACCAGGCCCAACTGCTTGACGAGGAACTCACAGTATTCCAGACCATCGACAACGTGGCACGGGGCGACATCCGACTGCGCATAAACGACATTCTCGGAGCATTCATGTTCGGAGGAGAGGCATCGGAGAAGCGCGTACGAGTGCTCAGCGGTGGAGAGCGCAGCCGACTGGCCATGATACGACTGCTGCTGGAGCCCGTAAACCTGCTGATACTCGACGAGCCGACCAACCATCTCGACATGGTCTCGAAAGACGTGTTGAAGGAAGCCATACGCGCCTTCGACGGCACAGCAATCATCGTAAGCCACGACCGTGAGTTCCTGGACGGACTGGTCAGCAAGGTATACGCTTTCGGCTCGGGACAGGTGCGCGAGCATATAGGCGGCATCTACGACTGGTTGCAAGACAACAATGAGACAACGACTCGCACATCTCACTCCCAGCCCCTCACCCCTAACATCTCACCCCTCACCCCTCACCCCTCACCCCTGTCATCCAAGCAACAAGACTACGCTGCCCATAAGGAGAAGCAGAGGCAACTGACAAAGGCCAAGCGCGCCGTTGCCGACTCTGAGCACAAGATAGAACAGATGGAGCAGAGGCTGAAAGGACTCGACTCTCTGCTCATGGTACCAGAGAATGCCTCTGACATGGAACTCGTTACCGAGTACACCACGACAAAGCGCGCCCTCGACGAGGAGGTGGAACGATGGGAACGGCTCTCTGAAGAACTTGAAAAACTATCATAACACTTTAAGACTATGAAACTCAAAATCTTCTTTGCAATGACGGCACTACTCTTAGCCACGACATCTGTCATGGCGCAAACAACACTGCGCTCTGGCATAATACTGAGCGACATGGACACCAGTGCCAAGCCCGGCAACGACTTCTACCAGTATGCCTGCGGAGGATGGATGCAGAAGAACCCACTGCCACCAGCCTACTCGCGCTTCGGCAGTTTCGACCAGTTGGCTGAGACAGGCAACAAGCGAATCAACGGGATACTAAAGGAACTGCTCGAAAACACCTATCCGGACGGCACTACAGAGCAGCAGTTGAGCGACCTGTACAAACTCGCCATTGATTCAGCACGGCGCGAGCGCGACGGAATAAGCCCCGTAATGCCACTCATCAAGCGGCTGGAGGCCGCCAAGACAACGGAACAACTGTTTGCAATACAACTCGAACTTATGCCGATAGGCAATCAGGAATTCTTCAACGCATACATGGCTGCCGACGAGAAGAATGCCACCGAGAACATACTGAACATCAGCCAAGGCGGGCTCTCTCTCGGACAGAAAGACTACTACGTGGAAAACGATGCAGCCACGATAAAGATACGCGAAGCCTACAAGCAGCACATTGTACGCATGTTCCAAATATTCGGTTTCAGCAAGTCGGCTGCTACGAAGAAGATGAAGAACATCCTGAAGGTTGAGACAACACTCGCCAAGGCATCAAAGTCACGCACAGAACTGCGCAATCCTGTTGCCAACTACAACAAGATGACGCTCCAGGAATTCCAGGCCAACTATCCCAGCCTGCAACTGGAACGACAAATGAACGCCATGGGTCTCGAGACAAGACATTTCCAGCAACTCGTGGTAGGACAACCAAATTTCATGGCTGCAGCAAACGACGTTGTGGCCCATATCACACCGGCAGAATACCGCGACATCATGGAATGGGGACAGATAAGAAGTGCTGCAAACTATCTGAACGACGAGGTACGGCAGGCCAGTTTCGACTTCTACGGTAAGGTGATGAGCGGTCGCAAGGAGGACTACCCCCTGTGGCGCAGGGCAACAAACCAGATACAGGGCGTGATGGGCGAGGCCCTGGGAAAAATATACGTTGCCAAATACTTCCCGGCAAGCGCCAAGGAGCGCATGAAGACCCTCGTGGAGAACCTGCGTATCGCACTCGGAGAGCGCATTGCCGCACAAGACTGGATGGACGACTCCACAAAGGTTAACGCCCTGCTCAAGTTGAACACTTTCTATGTCAAGATCGGCTACCCAGACCGCTGGACTGACATGTCGGCTCTGAAGATTGATGCAAAGAAGTCGTACTTCGAGAACATCCGCGAGTGTAACCGCTTCTGGCATCAGTGGCAGATAAACCACACCGCAGGCAAGCCAGTAGATCGCGACGACTGGTACATGACACCGCAGACCGTCAATGCATACTACAACCCCACGACCAATGAGATATGCTTCCCTGCAGGAATACTACAAGCACCATTCTTCGACATGACGGCAGACGACGCTTTCAACTATGGCGCCATAGGTGTCGTGATAGGACACGAAATGACACATGGATTTGACGACCAGGGACGCCAGTATGACAAAGACGGAAACATGCACGACTGGTGGACTGAGTCGGACGGCAAGAACTTTACCGAGCGAACCGACAAATATGCAGAGTTCTTCTCTGCCATAAAAGTGCTGCCCGACCTGAATGCCAACGGGCGGTTGACACTGGGCGAGAACCTGGCAGATCACGGCGGACTGCAGGTAGCCTTTGCTGCATACAAGAACGCCACGCGCCGCAGTCCACTCCCAACAATAGACGGACTGACTGCCGACCAGCGCTTCTTCCTTGCCTACGCAGGAGTATGGGCAGGCAATATCACCGAAGAGGAAATACGCAACCGCACCAAAAGCGACCCCCACTCGCTCGGCCGCTGGCGCGTCAACGGCGCACTACCTCACATCGATGCATGGTATGATGCTTTCGGAGTGAAACCGACCGACAAGATGTATTTACCCAAAGAGCAGCGACTCTCGCTGTGGTAAGAAAACTGCAAGAAGACCTGCATCATAAAAAAAAGCCGTCGTAATCAGAAATTTACGGCGGTTTTTTTGTGGCATTTTGAAAAAAAACGTAATTTTGCAACTAATTCGTATATTCGCCATATCAGTCAGCAATGAACAGTGACAGCATAACCAGTAACGAAAACACCCTGCGCACCTTAAGGCCACAGCAAATGGTGCGTCAGGCCGCACCAGAACCAAAAGAGGCACCAGCAGGCTCCCGGATTGGAGCAATGCAGGCACAGCAGGCAAGCGGCAAGGCATGTCCTTTCTGCGGCGCCATAAACGACCCGGAGGCCATGTTCTGCGCACAGTGCGGACAGCCGATAAGCAAAACGACATGCCCACACTGCGGAGCAGAGATCGATCCAGATGCAGATTTCTGTGAGACCTGCCATCATTACATCCGCAAAGACGTTTGCTCATACTGCGGTTCGCACCTGTCAGGAGGCGAAGCATACTGTCCCGAGTGTGGCAGCCCACAAGGCGGCATAGTATGCCCGACATGCCATACACTCAACGACTTCGCCTTCTGCAAGAAATGCGGCACTGCCCTCACGGCAGAGGCACGGCAGATGGTAAAGGAATTGCAGAAGAACCCCGACTATCAGGAACTGCTGCAAGTCGTCGGGGAATTCTCCAAATTGGAAGGAGCACTCCCCTACAACTCAGAACGCGACATCGTTCGCGAACAGATGAACGCAAAACTAAGGGAGCGAGTTCTGACCCTGCTCGCAAAAGATGCAGGAGTAGAAAACCCCGTCATTCCACGTCAAGAGTCGAAGCGGATGACGAAAGAGGAACTTGAAGAAAAGAAAGCAGAGAAAATCAAACTTCTCTCCTCAATTCTCGACAAACTGGCAGTGCCACCGACGCAGTCGCCGGTAAAAGCCCGCAACTATGCCATGGCCAGCAAACCTATCGGAGTAAGACTGGCATGGATTTGCAACTTCAAGCACGCCATGCACAGCAGCCCCTGCGGATGCGCCAAACCACACCTCGGAGGCAAATGGGTCATACTGGGAAAGAACAACTCTGCTGAAATTAAAGACGATAAGTAAGAGACCAATGGACGAGACTTTAAGAAGCCCACTGACAAATACCGGCACCATACGCGTTGACGCCAAACGCAACGACAGCACAAGCCGCACGATGCGCTCCAATGCCATCGCCCAGGGAGCAACCTCCACCGACGGCGACTTCGTACTAAAGGGAAGAGTCTATCGTAACAAGAAATGTCTCAGCGACAACTCCGGAGAGGCACAGGTGTTTCTCGTCGAGAGCGACGGACAGGAGATGGTACTCAAGGTATACTACCCCAACTTCACGATAAAGAAGACACTACTTCGCATCATCCAGAACTTCAACATTGAGATGGTGGTGCACATTGCTGACTACGGAAAGACATACGTAGACGGCAAAAACCGCGACTACGAACTGATGGAATACCTCCAGGGAGGAACCCTCAACGACTACGACCTTGACGGCGACTTCAACCAGTTTCGCAGGATAGCGCTCCAGGCATCAGCAGCATTGGCCTACTGCCACAACAACAACATCATCCACAAAGACATAAAGCCCGGCAACTTTTTCTTCCGCGACGCCAACCATCAAGAGGTGGTGCTTGGCGACTTCGGCATATCCAGCATAATGGAAGGTGAAGAAAAAGTACACCGCACCACTCAGGCACGCACACCAGTCTACGCTGCCCCTGAGATGTACAACGACGTAATAGACGGCGAAGTGGAGATTACACCTGCCGTCGACTTCTACTCCCTTGGCATCACGCTGATGACGCTATGGCTCGGCGAAAACCCACTGAGCCAGAATGAGCGCGTCATGATGCGCAAGAAGAACGAGGGACGACTGCCGAGAGTAAACGAACTGCCCGAGCGCGTCAAGATGATAGTGCAAGGACTCACAGCAGTAAATCCGCAGAGCAGATGGGGATACGACCAAGTTGAACGCTGGTTCCTCGGCGAGAACGTTGAAGTCGACATATCGTCGCCAATGCTGAAGTATCGCAGTTTTATCGTCGACCCAGAGCGAAATCTCGTTGCCGACAACGTACACGAACTCATACCACTGCTGCTTGACAACGAGCGACTCGCCATAAGTTATCTCTACAACGGACGCATAGCAGGCTGGCTCGAACAGTGCGGCAACGTCAAACTGTCGTCAACCGTAAAAGACATTGTAGTCAACAGATACCCTGCCGACCAACATGCCGGACTAATGGCCGCCATATACGTCATGGAGCCAACCTACCCCTACAAGGACCTGAAAGGCAATCTCTGCGACGACGTACATAGCGTTGCAATATCAGTGCTCAGTTATCAGGAGGAATACGCGCTTGCTCTCTCCAACCCTAACGACAGTCTTTTCCTATACCTTGAGTCACACTCAAAAGCAGACATCGACCGCTTGCGCAGTTACTTCCAGCAAGGCAGCAGCATCGACGGACGCATTGCTATAATGCGGCTCGTATACGAGATAGATGCCGAAATACCCTTCCTTGCAAAATATCCATCTGCAACAATACCGGAGATAGTCCATGCCTTCGGATACGAAGACTGCTCCGCCGACGACTGGCAGGCTGTCAGCGACGGCCGTCTGTTGTCGTGGATGTACAGCCACGAAGACCACATGGCTTGCGAGTCGCTGCGCATTATGACAAATGGGCAGAAGCCTACCCAGGCCCTTGCCTACAAAGTGCTCTACAATGTATGCCGCGATGCTGCATACGACCTGCGCGAGGCAGACACACCGACAAAGGTCGGCGAGTTGCTGCGCGACCAGTTGAAGTCATGGCAGCGGCTCTCCGAGAGCGAGTTCAACGAGCGTATTGCCGATTATGCCGACCCCGACGGGCGTTTCTTCTACTTCTCCCAGTTGCACGGATGGTTCGAGCAGATAAGTCTGGCACGCCAGTGTTTCGATCTGAAGAGCGAGGAGAACAGCGAGCGCTTGGGAGCCTACGACATGCGGACAGCAGCATATCGCTTCTGCCGCATCCTCGGAATAACGCCAACGTATCTGCTGGAGAACGGAGTCGAGTTGAACGACGGGCTGAACTTCGACCGACTGGCAAACCGTCCGCAACTGCTATCTGAGATGAAGCGCGGAGCGCTTAGCCAATGGCTCTCCGTATTCTATCACGAAGACCCCTACCGCGACTTCAGTGAAACCTACAGTTACGAGAGGGCACTGGAGCAGTGGATAGTCGCTCTTGGAGAAATAGACCAGCATCAGATTTACTATAAGCGCTACGGCGATGCAAAGGAACAGACCGTACGCAAATACGAAGACGTACGCCATGGATACTATCGTGCTAAGGGGCGTGAAAAGAGATGGCGCACCATCTTCTATGCGCTCTCTGCCACTTGGATAGCGTTCTTGCTTATATGCGGCGTATCGGGAAGGGAGTACATCTTCGAGCACCCCGTACTGACAATATGCCTGCCTTTGGGAGGCATGTCTGCCGTAATAGTTGGAACAAGGGCATTCTTCAAAGGATATGGATTTGTTTTCTCCTGCATGTGGGGAATACTTGGGTTCTTATCATCGCTGATACCGCTGTTCACGCTGAAATATGTCAACAACGCAATGCCCGAGATGTTCATTCCTGCCATCATCGGCTTCACCTTATTATATATTGCAATATGCCACTTCACTGACTTCCGCAGCGACTCCAACGAAGACAACCAACTCATATCGGAGGTGATGACCGATGACATAAAGTCGACGATGCTCGAGCCTCTCTACTACACATTCCGGCAGCGCAGCGTACGCTTCAAGGGTTCTAAATTCGGAATGCTTGACGACGTAACCAACCAAGTGCGCTCCATCAGCGGCGAGTCTGTACTCCATTACATATTATGGAGCATCACTGTAGGATTGTTTGTAATGGAAATGGTGATATATAGTCCAAAACTGCTCAACGTCAGCAACCCTGACATCAGCAATAAGAGCATCAGCCCATCTGCTATAATAAAGCAGTTACAAAAAGACGTCGAATAGCCTATGATTTGCGAGCATTGCCATCAGGAAAATCGCTCCGTTGCAAAATTCTGCAAGTGGTGCGGACAGCCATTAGTATCCCAGAACGTACTGGATCGCATGGTTGGTCTGGCTGATGTAAAACAGCAACTGAAGACCGTTGTCGACACGTACACATATCTGCATTCGCGCAAAGACATAATGAAGGTGCGCCTCAGTGTCAACGCCATCATTATCGGTGAGACAGGTACAGGAAAGACTGCCCTTTCGGAAGTGATACGCGACTACTTCTACCAGCACAAAATAATAGAGAAGCCAAAACTCACCATGGTAGATGCCGTCGACTACCAGCGTTTTGTCGACAAATGGGATGACAACATCAAAAAAGCAAAGGGCGGTATTCTCTTCTTTGACAACGTACAGAAACTACTTCCCGACCGCTACTCCAACCAGGTAAACCCGCTCGACAAATTGTTTGTCGAGATGGACAAGTGGGACGACAACCCAATCGTCATCATTTCCGGTCTTCCCAAAGGACTTGACGATTTTCTTGCCAACAACCCCTCCGCCCAGAACAGGTTCAAATACACTTTCCGCCTACCCACCCCAAGCCATTCCGAACTATGCGACATCTGCAAGATGGAATTGCGCACCAAGTATGGCATTGCAGCATATTCGCCCGAAGCAGAGCAGAAACTGCAGCGTTTCTTCCAATATCAGGTGAAGATAAAAGACGACACTTTTGGCTACGGGCATGTGGCAGTAAAGACAGCAGAAGATATCTTCACGTCATTCATCAGTCGCGGCACTGCTGCCGTGATGGTGGAGGAGCAGGACATACGCGGTTACGTGCCCGAAGAGCGCTCACTTGAGGACATCCTCAGCGACCTTGACCACTATATCGGCATGGACGAGGTGAAAAGCGCAGTGCGCGAGATTGCCTATTCCGTGCAAAACAGCATACAGCGTGCCGAGCGCGGACTTGGCGAGCAGCAGAAAGCCGGCATCCACATTGTTCTTACTGGTAATCCTGGCACTGGCAAGACCACGATTGCACGCAAACTTGGCGAGATTCTCGAGTCCATAGGCTATCTTGACAGCGGACACGTGGTAGAGGTAGACCGCGCGAAGATGGTAAGCCCTTATCAGGGAGAGACGCCAAAGGTTGTAGACCGCCTCTGCGACAAGGCAATGGGAGGCATCCTCTTTGTCGACGAGGCCTATACCCTTGCACCGTTAAGCCAAAGCGGCGAGCGCGACAATCAGGGAGCCCAGGCTCTCGAGCAACTTATGAAGCGCATGGAAGACGACAGAGGAAAATTTGTCGTCATCGCTGCAGGCTATCGCACTGAGATGGAAAACCTCTTCCGCATCAATCCCGGTGTGCGCAGCCGCTTCAGTTACTTCCTCAACATCGAAGACTACACTCCCGACCAACTCTATCAAATCATGCAGGTCTTTGCTACCGACAAGAAGTACTCCTTCGAGAAGGATGCAGAAGAGTTGACACGGAAAATGATAACCGACCTCTACAACTCTCGCGACAAGGACTTTGCCAACGGGCGCACCATGCGCCAGTTGTTCGACAAGATATGCAGCCGTCAGGCAGAACGCCTGCAGCATGGCGACATATCAGCCATGACCAACGAGCAACTGATGACCATCATCGAGGCCGACATCCCATACGAAGCACCAAAGACCGTCGACTACACCGACTGCCTTGAGAAACTTAACGGCATGGTTGGCCTTGCTGCCGTCAAGCAGGAGATTTCCAATCTCGCAGCATTCCTCAACTTGCAGATACGACGTGGCGAGACCAACACGTTCCAGGGCAAGCACTATGTGTTTACCGGCAATCCCGGTACCGGAAAGACTACCGTGGCGCGCATTATGGCAGACGTATTCCGCACGCTTGGCATTCTCTCACGCGGCCAACTCGTAGAGGCAGACCGCTCCAAACTTGTTGCCGGCTACTCAGGACAGACAGCGATAAAGACCAACCAACTTATCGACTCGGCTATGGGCGGCGTTCTCTTTATTGACGAAGCCTACACGCTGAAGTCAAGCGATGGCGACTCCTTCGGTGGGGAGGCCATTGACACGCTGCTCAAGCGCCTTGAGGATGACCGCGGCAAGTTCATCTGCATCGTTGCCGGCTACACCGACCAGATGCACGACTTCATCGACACCAATCCAGGTCTGAAGAGCCGCTTTACCCAAACAATCCATTTCGACGACTATACGCCCGACGAACTGACACAGATATTCCTCAATCTTGCAAAGGGAAAGAATTTCACTGTCGACGATGCTACTCAGGCCGCCATCCGCCGCCAGTTCGAGCAGTTGTATCTGCGGCGCGACAAAAACTTCGGCAATGCACGCGAGGCACGACGCATGTTCGACGAGGCAGTAGAGAAGCAGAGCCAGCGCCTTATGAAACTCATGGGCAGCGCAGACTTCAATGAGGCCGACATGTACAGCATCACCGAAGCCGACCTGGCTGTCAGCCAAAGCGAGAAGGTCCGCCCACTCGACGAGGTACTCAACGAACTGGACGACTTCATCGGAATGCGCTCCGTGAAGAACCTTATACGTCGCCTCGCCGTACAAAGCATGTTTATGAAGCAGCGCGCAGCAATGGGTGCAGGCAAGGTGCAGCAACTGTCGATGAACTTCATCCTAACCGGAAATCCTGGCACTGGCAAGACCTCCATCGCACGCAAGATGGGCGAAGTGCTACAGTCGATGGAGATACTGCCCACGTCAAGAATTATCGAAGCCAGCCGAGCCACGCTCGTCGGAAAATATATGGGCGAGACGCCGAAGATAGTCAACAACATGTGCGACAAAGCCATGGGTGGCATCTTGTTTATCGACGAAGCCTACACGCTATCGTCAGAAAACGACCAGTATGGCAAGGAAGCCATCGACACTCTGATGAAACGCATGGAGGACGACCGAGGTAAGTTTGTAGTCATTGCTGCAGGCTACAAGGATAAGATGGACGACTTCCTCGCCGTCAACCCCGGCCTTGCCAGCCGTTTCACACACAAGATGCACATCGACGACTACAATGAAGACGAACTGCTTGCCATATTCAAGAAGATGGCAGCCAAGGACAACTACACCCTGACTCCTGCAGCAGAGTTCAAACTCATGGACCTCATTTG
The DNA here is from genome assembly GCA_937877595.1 of uncultured Prevotella sp. Taxonomy (GTDB): domain Bacteria; phylum Bacteroidota; class Bacteroidia; order Bacteroidales; family Bacteroidaceae; genus Prevotella. The sequence goes on along the minus strand of CALFIY010000101.1, from coordinate 7,891 downwards.
CCGCAAGGTAGTTGTCAAGGACGAGTCGTTCGGCAACGCACGCGAAATGCGCAACTGGCTCGATGCCACCATACAGCAACTCTCCATGCGCGTCAGTGAAATGTCACCAAACGACATAACCCAAGAGACATATCAGATGATAATGCCCGAAGATATTAAAGAAGAACTATGATAATTTGTCCTAACTGTAGAGAAGAAATCGACGACGACTCACACTATTGCGACCAGTGTGGCCAAGCCCTCGTCTACTGCAGCAGTTGCGGCAGGGTCGGCATGGGACGCCGATGCACCCACTGCGGTGGTCTGATGGTGAATGTTGACGAACTCCACCAGCAGAAAGAGCGTTCTGCGTCTGCGGCATCCGACCTTACTAGTCCCACGTTCAATCCGTCAACGGCAGCAACACAAAGCGATATCGGGAACCCGACTGGTATACCGCAAATGGGCATTCCCACTCTCACGCTCTACAACCCCTCACTCGACATACGCATCGTTGGCGTCAATGGTGCCATAATAGGTCGTCGACAGGGACCATACCAACAAATGTTCGACGGCAACATGTACGTATCAAGCGTACACGCACAACTCATCTATAAAGCCGATTCCGGCTGGTGCATTATCGACAAGCACTCGTCAAATGGCACAAAACTCAACCAGCGCGACCTCTTGCCAGACATACCAATGTCGATGAAGAGCGGCGACATCGTCACCATAGCAAACATCAATCTGCAGGTGAGCGTGAGTTGACGTAGAGATAGTATTATTTTTGGAAAAGATTATGAGCAGAATAACTCTTACGGCTGCCAGCCGCGTAGGCTGCATCCGTAACAACAACGAGGACATGGTATTGGCATACGACAAGTTTATACGCAGCGATGCCCACCGTACCGAATTTATGACAGAAAACACCGACCGCTTTGTCGTGGCACTTGCCGACGGCATGGGCGGTCACAACGCAGGTGAGGTGGCAAGCGCAGAAACCCTTGCCAACCTGCAATTCTTCATTGGCGACCTTCCACACGGTCTCTCCTCGGGCGAGTTCAATGAGATGATGGTAGTTTGGCTTAACTCCATGAATAAGATTATTGAGTCCAAAGGCCATGTTGACCCGACCCTTAACGAAATGGGCACCACACTGGTGGGAATAGTCTACTACGAAGGCAAGTACTTCTGGATGAACTGTGGTGACAGCCGCCTCTACCGCCTGAGAGACAAGCAACTGAAGCAACTGTCCACCGACCATTCTCTCAACAACATGATGGGACAGACCAAGCACTCCAATGTAATCACCAACTGCATTGGCGCGGGATGCAAGACATCATACCTTGACCTTGTAGAGTTCACCTCCGATTTTCTCCCTGGCGACACCTACCTTCTTTGCTCCGACGGTCTCAACGACATGATTTCCAGTGATGACATTGAAAATCTCCTGCTCGATGGAGCCACTGCCAATAATTTGTGCGAGGCAGCCATAGAAGCCGGTGGATATGACAATGTTTCCGCATGTGTTTTGAAAGTAGAGTAGTAGCCCTATGCCTTTAAGACTACCTGACCGCTTGCCTGCCATCGACCTTCTCAAGGGTGAGAACATTTTTGTGATGGACGACTCTCGCGCACATAAGCAGGACATACGTCCGCTACGCATTGTCATCCTCAATCTCATGCCCCTTAAGATTACCACCGAGACAGACCTCATACGCCTGCTCTCCAATACGCCGCTTCAACTTGAAATCAGTTTTATGAAGTTGAAGAGCCATACGCCTAAGAACACCCCCATCGAACACATGATGATGTTCTATCGCGACTTCCACGACATGAGCAAAGAGAAGTTCGACGGAATGATAATCACCGGAGCCCCTATTGAGACTCTCGACTTCGAACAGGTGAGTTACTGGGAAGAGATGAAGCAGATATTCACTTGGGCTCGCACTCACGTCACGAGCACATTGTACATCTGCTGGGCCGCACAGGCCGGTCTTTACTTCCACTACGGCATTCCAAAGTATCCACTACCGCGCAAGATGTTTGGCATTTTCCCACAGAAGCCGCTACAGCCACAACTTCCCATCTTCCGAGGCTTTGACGACATATTCCAGATGCCACATAGCCGTCATACGGAAATTAAGCGCAAGGATATTCTGGCCAATTCCTCACTCCAACTCATTGCAGAGTCGGAAGAGAGCGGTGTCAGCATGGTTATGGCGCGCGGCGGGCGTGAATTCTACGTCACTGGACATTTGGAATACGCACCTGATACACTGCACAACGAATACATGCGCGACCGCAACACACGCGACGATGTCGACATGCCACGCAACTACTATCTCAATGACGACATACATGAGCAGCCTCTCGTCACATGGCGCGCGCACGCGAACCTTTTATATAGTAACTGGATTAACTACTACGTCTACCAGGAGACACCTTTCGATATCAACAAGATTGGATAGAGGTGTAATAAGAGGTGAGAAGTGAGAAGGCAACGTGATTATTTGATATATGCAGGAACTTGAACTGCTGGCTCCAGCCAAGAATTTGGCATACGGCAAGGCAGCCATCGACCATGGTGCCGATGCCGTGTATATCGGTCCCGAACGTTTTGGGGCACGCGCTGCCGCAGGCAACAGTATTGACGATATTCGCCAGTTATGCCGCTACGCCCACATTTTCGGTGCAAGGGTCTATGCCACTGTCAACACCCTGATTCACGACGAAGAACTCGTAGAGGCACAGCAGTTGATACACGCTCTCTATGATGCCCGTGTCGACGCAGTACTCATACAGGACCTGCGCCTGCTTCAGACCGATCTGCCGCCAATAGCCATTCATGCTTCCACTCAAACCGACAACCGCACAGCGCAACGCGTTGAAGAACTCCGCCAGTTGGGACTCAAGCGAGTTGTCTTAGCCCGAGAACTCTCAGTAGAAGAGATAGCCAACATCCACCGTCAGGTACCGCAGATGCCGCTCGAGGTATTTGTCCATGGTGCCCTCTGCGTGTCATATAGCGGTATCTGCTATGCTTCCGAGTATTGCTTCCAGCGTTCTGCCAACCGCGGCGAGTGCGCACAGTTCTGCCGCATGCCTTTTGACCTTATTGATGCCGACGGCAACATGCTGCAACAACAGCGCCATCTGCTTTCACTGAAGGATCTCAACCTGAGCCAACATCTCGGCGAACTCATAGAGGCTGGCGCCACATCATTCAAGATAGAAGGGCGTCTGAAGGATGAGGCTTACGTCAAGAATGTCACCGCAGCCTACAGTCAACAACTCAACGACTTCATCCGCAGACACCCCGGCCAATACCGACGCTCGTCACGCGGATACTGCCGCTACATGTTCCAGCCGATGTTGGAGAAGACGTTCAATCGCGGTTTCACCACCTATTTCCTTCATGGTCGCCAGCCCGACATGTCATCACCTCTTACGCCAAAAGCACTTGGCGAACATGTGGGATACGTGAAGGACATCCGTCGCGACGGCATCATTGTAGCGGGCACTGCATCTTTCTCCAATGGCGACGGCATTTGCTTCTTCAACGACAACAGACAGTTGGAGGGCTTTCGCGTCAATCGTGCAGAGGGCAACCGCCTCGTTCCACAACAGATGCCCATCACTCTGAAGCGCGGCACCATACTCTACCGCAACAGCGACCAGGCCTTTGAGCGTCTGCTCACACGCCAAAGCAGCGAACGCAAGATACCCATCTCAATGCACCTTGGAGCAACGCCGACAGGTTTCTATCTCCGTTCGGGCGACACGGAGGTAAGCATCAGTTGTCCGCACCAGACGGCCGACAAACCACAGCACGACAACATACAGCGCCAACTGTCACGTCTCGGCGGTACTCCATACGAGGCCGAGGCCATATCGATTGACGAGCATTTCCCCTGGTTCATACCGAGCAGCAGACTCGCCGAACTACGCCACTTGCTCATTGACCAACTGATGAACAGCGAGGAAGACGTTGCATCGCCATGCCATGTTCCACTCCCACATCATCCGACATGTCAGTCGTCGGCGTTCCAGTCGAAGCGCTCTGCTGACACACCGCTCATGCAGTGCCGCTATTGCCTGCGACATGCCATGGGCTACTGCACCAAGCATGGCGGCAAGCAGCCCATATGGCATGAGCCACTCTCGCTGCGTCTTGCCGATGGCCGTCGCTTTCCGCTACAGTTCGACTGCAAGCGCTGTCAAATGAACGTGCTTGCCAGAATGTTTGTAGTCCTGATAATGATGTGCATCAACTTCGGCTGCTACAATCCTTCTACTAAGACCATTGCCCAGTCTGCAGACATGGCAACTCTCTCCACGGCGGATTCCACGTCGTCGTTTGCCGAACGCCCTGCCTCCGTCCTGCCCCTCAACTACAATCTGCTTGTCAGTGCAGCCACCATACAACTCACCGATGCTCCAGGCCTGGAGGCATTCGACACGATTTATATCAGCAAGGGCGAGCGACTTGTTATTGCCGACGTTGCTGCCATTCCAACCGACACCATCGATTCCGTATGGGTAAAGGTGGCCCGCGACCAACTCACTCAGGGATGGATACGCCAGAGCGAGATGCTTGCCGCCGTCAGTCCCGACGACCCAATATCGCAGTTCATCGACTTCTTCTCTGACACCCATCTCCTCATATTCCTCGCCCTATGCGTGCTGGTCACTGCCGCCTACTCCGTACGCCTGTTGCTACGCCATAATGCCCCCATTGTCCACTTCCACGACATTCCGTCGCCCTATCCCACCCTGCTTTGCATTCTCGTGGCCTTTTCTGCCACTTTGTATGCCAGCATCCAGATGTTCGATGCGCCTACGTGGCAACATTTCTATTTCCACCCTTCACTCAATCCTTTCTCCCTGCCGCTGCACCTTGGCATATTCGTTGCTTCGGTATGGGCCATACTTGTGGTAACTGTGGCTGCTGTCGAAGACACCCGCCGCCATCTTGACACCGTGAGCAATCTGCTCTACATCGCAGGCCTTGCAGCCGTGTGTGCTGCCTGCTACGTGGTGTTCAGCGTTCTTACGCTCTACTATATCGGCTATCTGCTGCTTCCCGTATACATCGTCTATGCCCTGTGGCGCTACTACCACTATGCACGCAGCACTTACAGATGCGGCAAGTGCGGTGCCATTCTTCCCCACGACCAATCGGTATGTCCACGCTGTGGAGCAAAAAACAGTTGCGAATAGCCTTTCTCTTCTTACAAACAGTTTTAAATCGGAAATTATAAAACTTCAGAAAATATGAAAATCTTCCAAAGTTCTGTATTCCGCGCCCTGTGCGCCATCATCGTCGGTGGTCTGCTCATTAAGTTTCCCGACGACTCCGTTACTTGGCTCACCATGGCCATTGGAGCCCTGTTTCTCATTTCTGGCATCATCTCTATGATAGCCTACTGGCACGCACGTCGCAACACGTCAGAATATGTCATCACCGACCGCGATGGCAATATCATCTCCGGTGCACAGCCTACGTTCCCCATTGTCGGAATTGGCAGCATCATTCTCGGACTGGTGCTCACACTGTCACCAAAAGCCTTCATCGGCGGACTAATGTACGTCCTTGGCGCAATCATCATTCTCGGTGCCGTCAATCTGCTTCTTGCCCTCATCAGCGCACGCCGCATGGGGAGCATCGGACTCACCTACTGGATAGCACCGTCGCTCATACTGCTCACTGGTATCTTCGTTGTGGCTAAACCAATGGAAACAGCCCAACTACCATTGCTGGTGCTGGGCTGGTGTTCGCTGTTATATGGTGTTACTGAGATTATCAACGCGATAAAGATACACAGCATCCGTCGCGCTGCTCAGCGCAATTCTGCTACTTCTTCCTCACTGGATCGCACGTCAGATTACACCCAAGTTTCTTGAATATCTTCCTGTCGACCTCCGACAGCATCACCGTCGAGTGCACCTGACATCCTCTCAGCAGAGGTAACTGCTCCAGTGCGCGCCGGCATTGTTCGTCGTGCTGCGACACTACGCTCAGTGCAACAAGCACTTCGTCGGTGTGCAGCCGTGGGTTGTGGCCGCCAAGATATTCTATCTTTGTCTTCTGTATCGGCTCTATCATGCTCTGAGGTATCAGCCGCACGTCGTGGCCGATACCTGCCAAGTGTTTCGTGGCATTGAGTATTAGCGCTGCCGAGCATCCCAGCAACGGTGTCGATTTTGAGGTGATGATAGTACCGTCAGACAATTCGATAGCAGCCGACGTGTGGCCAGTCATTTCCTTCTTCTGAGCAGCAGCCACCGTGACGCGCCTGGTTGCCGTTGTGATACGTGCCTGGTTGAAGAGCATCTGTATCTTATGCACTTCCTGTTCATTGTCTGCACCGTCGGCCAATTTATTTGTTGCAGCATAGTAGCGGCGTATTATCTCGTCGCGTGAAGCCTCGCAACACACGGCATCGTCGCTGATGCAGAAGCCCACCATGTTCACGCCCATATCAGTCGGCGACTTATATGGGTTCTCGCCATAGATTCCCTCAAATAGCGCGTTGAGCACAGGGAATATCTCAATATCTCTGTTGTAGTTGATGGCCGTCTTGCCGTATGCCTCCAGATGGAATGGGTCTATCATGTTCACATCGTTAAGGTCGGCGGTGGCAGCCTCGTAGGCGATGTTTACAGGATGCTTCAGCGGCAAGTTCCATACAGGGAATGTCTCAAACTTCGCATATCCAGCCCTCACGCCTCTGTGATTTTCTCCCCACAACTGACTCAGGCAGACAGCCATTTTTCCGCTGCCAGGCCCTGGCGCCGTCACTATCACAAGCGGACGCTCCGTTTCAACGAATTCGTTCTTACCAAAGCCCTGTTCGCTGGCTATGAGTTCCACATTGTGCGGATAGCCGTCAATCAGATAGTGCACGTAACTGCGTATTTCCAGGCGCTCCAGTCGGTGGCGGAACTGGTCAGCGGCACGCTGCCCGTCGTAGTGGGTAATAACAACCGAGCCCACCATAAAGCCCCTGCTGATAAATTCGTCACGCAGTCTCAGCACATCCTCATCGTAGGTGATGCCGAGGTCGGCCCTCACCTTGTTCTTCTCTATGTCCTCCGCACTTATCACTATCACTATCTCGAGCGAGTCGCACAACTGGGCAAACATACGTAGTTTGGAGTCAGGGCAAAAGCCAGGCAACACGCGCGAGGCATGATGATCGTCGAAGAGTTTTCCTCCCAACTCCAGATAAAGTTTTCCGTCGAACTGTGCTATCCTCTCGCGAATGTGCTCCGATTGTATTTTCAGATACTTCGCGTTGTCAAATCCGATTTTCATTATCTCTTTACCATTATTTCTTTTCTGGGGGCAAAGTTACGGAAAGTCGAGAGCAGAACAAAAAAAATGGTTTAATTTTTATGCAGAGACGGAGAATTCGCCTGCACTTTGTACTTTAAGTCAAAGAATTTCGCTCCGTGCAATGTTACGAAAATGAAACGAAACGGTAACAATTTTTTAACATTGGCAAGTTCGTGTCAGGAATGCAAAAACATATGGCAGTGGTTTTCTCTGTTTCATGCAGTGCTGTTAGTCTGTTTGTTCCTGTACTCCATGGGGGTGCAGCCGAAGTGCTGCTTGACAAACTTGCCGAAGAACGAGGCGTTGGGGAAGCCCAGCTCGTCGGCTATCTCCTTGGCGGTGAGGTCGGTGCTGCGCAGGTAGTGGGTGATGTCCTCGACGACATATTCCGAAATCCATTCCGTGGGCGACTTGCCGCTGACGGTGCGGCAGATGGTGGAGAGGTATTTCGGCGTGATGCACAGTTCGTCGGCATACTCGCTGACGCTGAGTTTCTTGATGCGGCGGCGGGCGATGCTCTCTAAGAAGCGGTGGAAGAGCGTCTCCATGCGCGAGGTGTTCTCCGGCTCA
>CALFIY010000100.1 GCA_937877595.1 uncultured Prevotella sp. | reverse complement strand
AAGCGACGGGTGGCAACCTCGCTCCCGACTTCTCGTTCGACGAAGAGGGTATTTACTAAAGACTGAAATTAAAAATTACAGTTAGTGGGAGCGCATAAGTCTGCGAAGATGCCAGCGCTTCAGTAAGAGAATTTTTCAATATTTTGAGTGGCAGCGAACCGTGAGGCTTGCTGCCATTTTCTTTTTAGCGCTTGCAGCAAAAAAAAACACTGTTTTAATTTTTTTAAAAACAGTGCTGGCAAAAATTAAAACAGTGTTTTTTAAAATTAAAACAGCAGTTTCCAAAACCATTAGTAATACTGCATTGTGCAGCAATGCAGTGAGCCGTGCTGAAGGATTACCGCACGACAGTCGATGCCCACGACGTCGCGGCCGGGAAAGGCGCTGCCGATGACACGCATCGCCTCGGCATCGAGGTCGGGCTGATTGTAGGTGGGCACAAGCACTGCGCCGTTGACGACAAGGTAGTTGGCATAAGTGGCAGGCAGGCGGCTGCCATCGGAATCGTGTATTGGCCGAGGCAACGGCAGGCGTAGCAAACGGTAGGGACGTCCCTGCAGAGTGCGCAGGTCGCGCAACTCCTGCTCCATGAGCGCGAGGTCGGGATGGTCGGCATCGCCGCCGGTGTAGATGAGCGTATCGTCGGGACAAATGCGCACCAGAGTATCGATATGGCCGTCGGTATCGTCGCCGATAAGCGAGCCATGCTGAAGCCACACGATGCGCTCGGCGCCAAGCCATTCGCGCAGACGGGCATCAATCTCCTGACGGGTGAGAGGCTGGTTGCGGTGTGGAGCCATGAGGCAGCACTCGGTGGTAAAAATGGTGCCACGCCCGTCACTCTCTATCGAGCCTCCCTCAAGAACGAAGTCGAGATGTGGCTCGTACACGCCGCTCACCTCACCGCGCTCGTAGAGCCGGCGATTGATGGCATTGTCGAGACTGGATGGAAACTTCTCGCCCCAGCCGTTGAAACAGAAATCGAGCAGGCACACGCGACCACCGTCAAAAACGGTGATAAAGCCATGGTCGCGCGCCCAGGTATCGTCGTGAGGTATATCGTCGACGACAATAAGTCGTTCGCGCCGACGTATCTCACGCGCCATCGTCTCGTAGACAGCCGTTATCTCTGGAAGAACGGGTGCCCAGTCGGTTCCGGAATGTGGCCACGTCAGTTGCACGGCGCTCTGCGGTTCCCATTCGGCTGGCATTCGACGCCCGGACACTGCACATTCACAATTCATAAGTCACAATGCATCGTTTTTACGACAACCAAAACAGCAAATAACAACTGTCAATCGTCAACTATTAATGGTCAATGGTCAATGCTCAATGGTCAATGGTCAATGGTTATCCGACCGTCGCCCCGAAGTAGTCGTCAAGTTCTGCTGCCGCACTGCCCTCGCTGTTCGGCAGGTCGCGTATGATGTGGCCGTGCTCGAGCAGGGCTATCCGGGTAGAGATATCAATGGTGTGCTGAAGATTGTGGCTCGAAATGAGCAACGTTGCGCCAGTCTGAGCGGCGTAGTCGGTGAGCAGGCGCTTCAGCAGCAACTGCGATGACGGATCGAGAAAGTTGAACGGCTCGTCGAGAATGACTGTTTGCGGATGGCTGAAGAGCGCCGACATTATGCCAACCTTCTGCTTATTGCCGGCAGAAAGGTTGCGAATGAGTTTCTTACCACCAAACACCTCGCCGCCCGACAGCGGCTCGAAGTCAGCCAGGCGTTCGTCGACCTCACTGACTTTCATTCCGGAAACCTTGCCAAGGAAGGCAAAATATTCCTCAGGCGTAAGGAAGTCTACGAGGAAGCCCTCGTCGATATAAGCACCTACCTGCTCTTTCCACAGTTCGCTCTCGGCAGGATTTATGCCGTTGATGGTCACACTGCCAGCGTCGGCGCGCAGCAGATCGAGCATCATACGGAAGAGCGTAGTCTTTCCGGCACCGTTGTTACCGACGAGGCCGAGAATATCGCCGTCGTTGATGCAGAACTGAGGTATGTCGCAGGCAACGGTATCGCCAAACTGCTTCTTAAGATTGTCTATCTGGATCATCCTTTTTCAATTCAAAATTTATGAATTGTTGCTACACTATTCCACGGCCGTGGCATTGTTTGAACTTCTTACCTGAGCCGCACGGACATGGGTCGTTGCGGCCAGGCAACTTGTCCTTGATGATTGGCGTGCGGGGCTGGCGGCCGCGAGTGTCCTGTGCGGCAGCGGCAGCCTGATTGGGGTCGGCCATCTGCTCTTCGCCAAGATTCTGCTTGCTCTCAGTATACTGCTGGCGCTGCAGGCGCTGCTCTGGTGCTGCCTCGCGAACATCCTGCTGCTGCATCTCGGGAATGGCGGCGCGCATGAGAATAGAGACAATGCGATTGTTCATGGTGTTAACCATGGCATCGAAAAGTTTAACACTCTCGAGTTTGAAGATGAGCAACGGATCTTTCTGCTCGTAGGACGCATTCTGCACTGAGTGGCGCAGTTCGTCGAGTTCGCGCAGGTTTTCCTTCCACGCTTCGTCGATGATATGGAGCATCATCTGTTTCTCAAATTCCTTAACCACGCTCTTCGAGTCAGTGTCGTAGGCTTCCTTGAGGTTGCAGCGTATGTTGTAGATACGGCGGCCGTCGGTGAGCGGAACCATGATGTTCTCGTACATAGAGCCCTGCTGCTCGTAGACCTGGGTGATGACAGGTTTGGCAACTTCGCGGATGTGCTCCGTCTTGCGCGTGAAGGTTTCCATAACACGCTGGAAGGCTTCCTCAGCCAGTTGGTTGTGATCCTGCTCAATGAATTGCTGCGAGGTGAAAGGCACTTCCATTGCGAAAATATGTATAAACTCCTCCTTGCATCCCTCATAATCATTTTCGCTGATGATTGCTGCCACTCGATCCCACAGTGTATTGGAAATATCCATGCCTATTCGCTCTCCCATCAGAGCGTGGCGGCGTTTCTCATAAACCACGGTGCGTTGCTTATTCATCACGTCGTCATATTCCAAAAGGCGTTTGCGGATGCCGAAATTATTTTCCTCCACCTTGCGCTGAGCGCGCTCTATCTGTCGGCTTATCATTGGACTTTCTATCATCTCACCTTCCTTGAAGCCAAGACGGTCCATGACTCCGGCAATACGCTCTGAGCCGAAGAGACGCATCAGTTTGTCTTCCAGAGAAACGAAGAAGAGAGAACTACCCGGGTCGCCCTGACGACCGGCACGGCCGCGCAACTGGCGGTCGACGCGGCGGCTCTCATGGCGCTCCGTGCCGATGATGGCCAGACCGCCTGCAGCCTTCACCTCAGGCGACAACTTGATATCCGTGCCGCGTCCGGCCATGTTGGTAGCAATGGTGACGGCACCAAGACCGTTTGTAGACTGGCCTGCCAGCGCTACAACATCGGCCTCCTTCTGATGGAGTTTTGCGTTAAGCACCTGATGGGGAATGTCGCGCAACTTCAGCATACGCGAGAGCAATTCGGAAATCTCCACTGACGTTGTACCGACCAGCGTAGGACGTCCGCTGTTGCGCATATTCTCGATTTCCTGTATCACGGCACTATACTTCTCACGCGCAGTCTTATACACGCGGTCGTCCATGTCATTTCGCACCACTGGGCGGTTTGTCGGTATTTCTACGACGTCAAGTTTGTAGATGTCCCAGAACTCGCCAGCCTCGGTAGAAGCCGTACCAGTCATGCCAGCCAACTTATGGTACATGCGGAAGTAGTTCTGCAGAGTGATAGTGGCAAAAGTCTGAGTGGCAGCCTCCACCTTGACATGCTCCTTAGCCTCTACAGCCTGGTGCAAGCCGTCGCTCCAACGGCGGCCTTCCATTATACGACCCGTTTGCTCGTCTACAATTTTCACCTCGCCATCGATAACGACATACTCGTCGTCTTTGTTGAACATGGTATAGGCTTTGAGCAACTGCTGCAGCGTGTGGACGCGCTCCGACTGCACAGCATAGTGACCCAGCAACTCATCCTTGCGGTTGACGCGCTCCTCGTCGGAAAGCGACGTGTCCGATTCGAGAGCCGAGAGTTGCGCTGCGATATCGGGAAGGACGAAAAGTTCGGAGTCGTTGACCTGTTTGGCAAGCCACGCAGTGCCCTTGTCGGTGAGATCGCACGAGTTGAGTTTCTCATCAACGACGAAGAAAAGCGGTTCAACGGCTTCGGGCATGCGCCTGTTGTTGTTTTCCATGTAGACATTCTCTGTGTTCTGCATGCCCGACTTTATGCCTTCCTCGGAAAGGAATTTGATGAGCGGCTTGTTCTTTGGCAGCGACTTGTGAGAACGGAACAGCGCGAGGAAGCCCTCTTCCTCCAGTTTCTTGTCGTTCTTGGCGCGGCCCTCGGCTATTTTCTGCTTTGCCTCGGCAAGGAATTGCGTTGCCAACTGGCGCTGTACGCCAACGAGACGCTCCACGAGCGGCTGGTACTCCTCAAACATCTGGTCGTCGCCCTTTGGCACCGGACCGGAAATGATGAGTGGCGTACGTGCATCGTCTATCAGCACCGAGTCAACCTCGTCTACGATAGCGTAGTTGTGCGAACGCTGCACAAGATCCTGCGGCGACACTGCCATATTGTCGCGCAGGTAGTCGAAACCAAACTCATTGTTGGTACCAAAGGTGATATCCGCCTGATATGCACGGCGGCGCTCAGGCGAATTGGGCTGATGCTTGTCGATACAGTCCACGCTGAGTCCGTGGAACATGTAGAGAGGTCCCATCCATTCCGAGTCGCGCTTGGCAAGATAGTCGTTGACGGTCACCACGTGTACGCCGTTGCCCGTCAAGGCATTGAGGAATACCGGCAATGTTGCTACGAGCGTTTTTCCTTCACCTGTTGCCATTTCTGCTATCTTTCCCTGGTGGAGCACAACGCCGCCGAAGAGTTGCACATCGTAGTGCACCATTTCCCATTTGAGGTCGTTACCGCCGGCAGTCCAGTGATTATGATAGATAGCGCGGTCGCCGTCGATGGTAATGAAGTCTTTGCGCGGGTCACCGGCCAGTTGGCGGTCGAAATCAGTGGCTGTGACAATGGTCTCTTCGTTTTCTGCAAAACGGCGCGCTGTTTCCTTGACAATGGAAAAGACTTCGGGCATCACCTCATCAAGTGCTTTCTCATAGATATCAAGCACTTCTTTCTCTATTTTGTCTATCTGAGCAAAAATATCAGCGCGCTCGTCGATCGGAGTATCTTCGATAGTCGACTTCAGACGTGCTATCTCTTCCTTCTGCAACCGTGCGCTGTCCTGCACCTGGCGCTGTATTGCCTTGGTGCGCTGGCGCAACTCATCGTTGCTGAGTTTTTCGACGGTGGGATACACTGCCTTTACTTTTTCTACAAGCGGCTGTATCAGTTTCATGTCGCGTGTCGACTTATTGCCGAACAGCGATGTCAGTATTTTAGTGAAATTCATATTAATATTAATGTGTTGGTTTTGCAAGCCAGGCTTGCCGAAATTCTGGAACGTTGGAGAGCACTGCCGCACAGACATGCATGCTTGCTCATTGGCGCTGGCATGACGGAAAACGTCAAAACAGCGGCTCGGAAGAACATGCATTCGGAGCGCGAATGCGTATGAGCCGTGCCACGGTGGGCGCTATGCGGTCGGCAGTGACCGTCTGTGGCAGTCGCTGCGCCTTTAGACCTGCGCCATAGAATATTATCGGGAAAGGAATGTTGGCTGCGCGCGACAAGACCTGCTCGTGGGTATCCTCATTGACGAGTTTCCATCCAGGAGCAACGCCGACAATAAGGTCGCCGCTCTTTTCGACATTGAAACCATTGCGTATGCGCTCCAGTTGATAACTGTCGCTGGTCATCAACTGATTGGAGGTATAGACGTTGCGCACGCCGGCAATCTGCAGAAGGAATTCCTGAGAGCGGCGCTGCACGTCGCCGAGATTCAGGTTCTTCTGGCGTATTGTCTTGTGATTAAGGAAAATGTGGTTCTTATAGCACGCTTCGACGTAGCGGTCCATTCCGAACACTGCACCAAGGTACATGTTCAGCAGATTGGCCGTGCGGTTGATGTAGAATGTTCCAGTGGGAATGCGGAAGCGTCCGTTGACCTCCTCTTCACGCTCCTCGCTGCTGCCAGTGCCTGAGAGCACAAAAAGCACTCTGTCGCGAGGCACACTGCCCTCTACACCTTGTATCAGATGAGCCACGGCGCGGTCCAGAGCGACATAGTCCTCCATCAGCGAGTTTGTGGAGAGTGTGAGACACAGCATGTCGGTTTTCTCGTCGAGTGCTATTCCTGCCTGCTCCACACATTTCAAGGCGGCAGCGACTACGCTCATATTGCCGTCGGCCGCAGGCACTTCCAGACGGGCAAACCCGTTGAGCCACTGATTGACTGGGGCATAGTACGACGTTGTAGACCAGCGTCCCTGCGCTATCCATGCTGCTCCGTCGGCTGCATGGCCTGCTGACAGGATGGCACACTCCGCCGTAGGGGCAAATGAGAAGACGCGCGCCACTCCCGACGTTGCTATCTTCAGTTCGTCGCCCAGGGTGGACGTTGCAAGATGGACTGGAGAGACCGTCTGCTGAGCATCGCGCACACAATACTGCGGCCGAAGCGTCTCGCGGTCGAGCCACTCCATTGCTGCTATACCATTATAATAAGGTGAGGTGCCTGTGCTGAGTGCTGCCGCTGCCGAAGCGCGGTCTACGGGCGAAAAACCGTAAGAGCCGTTGGTGTAGACCACTCCCTGCTGCAGCAGGCGCTGCAGTCCGTCGGGTCCGTAGAGCGGAGTATATGTCTCAAGGTAATCTGTGCGCAAGTGGTCGACAGTTATGTTCACCACGAGGCGCGGCGACTGAGCCAGAGCCTGCGCACAGGCCTCCTGGGAGAGCCCGAGCAGCGAGAGAAGGGTGATGTAAAGATATCTGTTGCTCATATCATGCCTTGCATGTCTTTATATGTACCCAGCACTGCACCAGCAAACACAGTGCCAAACCTTGTATTCCTACGGCATAGTGCTGAAAAAAATTTCCAATGAAGAATAGCGCTGCCAGCAAAGCCGTCAACTTCCAATAAACCGTCGGTCTGCGACGTACAACAGGATAAAGGAAAAACCACGGCAGCGGATTGAAGAGCAAAATCTGAAGATTGAGACTCGTCGTGGGATGCTGTGAGAAAATCATCAACGTGAGCACAATGCCTATTGCTCCCGTAGCCAGCATGAGCAGTGCGTCCCACACAAGCAGTGAGCGCCGGCGCCGTATCTGCCACCATCCCATGACGGCTCCCAACAGTGCCAGCAGTGCGCCGCATGCCAGAGGCGAGAGCGCAAAGCCGCTCATCATCACCTGAACGCCCGGGGCTACAGCCAGCCGTCGCTCGCTGACCAGCGGGCGGTATTTTCCCATGGCATAAACCTGCGCGTGGTCGAAGTCGTACATCAAATTGTCGGGCAGAAACTCCTGCTGGCGCGGCATGGCCTGTTTGTCGGAAAACAAACCGAGCAGCATGTCATTGCCAAATGTCGTCCAGGGATGGCCAGCGGTCTGCTGCGAAACCATTTGGCGAAACGACGGAGTGTAGTCGCTGCGATAGTAATATTCTATCTTGCCGTCAAGACACTGTTCTATCACGTCGCGAGCCTTAGTGGTGCAATTATTATAGAAATAATTGTATCTGTATACTCTGTTCTCTGGTTGCAGATTCTTCCCAAGCGCATTGCGCAACTTCAACTTCTCTTCTCTCGACAGGTTGAGCACCTGCTCCACCACCATAGAGCCTACGCGGCGATATTCCTGACAGAAGAACGGAAAAGGATAGACTCCGAGTTCATAGTCGGTGAGCCCGAAGACAAAGCGCGCCACAAAATGCGGACGGCGGAAGTCGAAAACGCCATAGTTGAAAACCAAATCAAAATCACTGCTACGCAAGTCGTGATAGCGAATGGCCGTATGGCCGTAAAGACTATAGACTTCTTCGTGGGGCTGGCATGTGAGCAGACTTATCTCTACGGAGTCCATTGCAGCAAGAAGGCTATCTGAAGGCTGGGCTACCGCTTGCCGTGGCAACAACAGACATACCACACAGGCAAGCACTCCGCCGAGAGCATTAAAAAAGTCTTTAAAATGTTTCACGATGCAAAATTACGCTATATTTTCCAGTTATCGTGCGTTTGTTTCGTTTTTTTTCAATAATTTTGCAACCCGAAATCGGACATTTACACACATAAGATAAAGATGAAACGCCTTTTTTGTGGCATTTTGCTGAGCGCCATGATTTCCTTAGGCTGGGCTCAGAGTGGCACTAACTCGCCATATAGTCAATACGGCCTTGGCCAACTTGCCGACCAGTCGCAGGGCTTCAACCGAGGCATGGGCGGTCTTGCCATTGCGCTGCGCAACGGAACCGTTGTCAACATGCAGAATCCTGCATCATATTCTGCTACCGACTCGCTGACTATGATTATCGATGCCGGCATGTCGGGAGAAATCACAAACTTCAAGGAGGGTTCTACTAAAATCAATGCCCACAACGCCAACTTTGAATACGCCGTGGCAGCGTTTCGCTTGATGCGCCGCCTGGGTATTGGCGTCGGCATCGTGCCCTACTCCAATATCGGCTACAACTATTCCGGAGTGAACTACATCGGTCAGTCGACCACCTACGTCACCGACACTCACAGTGGCAGCGGCGGTCTTCACCAGGTGTTTCTCGGCGCAGGCTACGAGCCGCTGAAAGGACTTTCGCTGGGTGTCAACCTTTCCTACCTGTGGGGCGACTATTCGCGCACCATCAGTATGGTTAGCAACGACGGCTATGTGAATACCCTTACACGCACCTACGCAGCAACAATAAGCAGTTACAAAATAGACTTTGGCGTACAGTATGAACTGCCGCTCAACAGAAATAACTCTCTAACCTTTGGAGCCATCGCAGGAATAGGCCACAAACTTGGCGCAGACGCCACGATGACCGTCACCAACTACAACACGCAGACAGGAGTGTCGACAGCCACTCCCGACTCTGTGAAAAACGGTCTCCGACTGCCTATGTCGTACGGCGTAGGCGTTGCATGGCAGCACAACCGCTCTCTCACGGTAGGCGCCGACGTCACTATGCAGCAGTGGAAGTCGATAAAATTTCCCAATGTCGACGACTACACGCAGAAATACGTATTGCAGGACGGTCTGCTGCGCAACCGCACCCGTCTGACGGTTGGTGCCGACTGGATACCGTCACGGCTGAGCCGCAATTTCTTCAATCGCATCCACTACAGGATTGGTGCCTCGATGGCTACACCTTATTATAATATTAATGGCAAGAAAGGGCCAAGCGAGATGAGTGTTAGTGCCGGCTTCGGCATTCCTATCATCAATAGTTACAACAATCGCTCGGTGCTAAACATCAGTGCGCAATGGGCAAAACGCTCCGCCACCGATCTCATAACCGAAAACACCTTCCGCATCAACGTAGGACTGACGTTCAACGAGCGCTGGTTTGCAAAGTGGAAAGTTGACTAATTTTTGCACACCATTGACGTTCTTCCGTAGACCTTTATCATCTTCCGGCATAAGGATGGGCTTCGCTCTCATCCTTATGGCTTCTGTCATGGCTTGCAGCGAGAATAAGGAACACACCGCACCGGCCATTCACGACCGCGACTCCGTATCGGTGATGACGAGTTACGGAGTCAATACGCTCATCAGCGACTCCGGCGTGATAAAATATCGCATCGTCAGCGAGCGCTGGGATGTCAACAACGTAAAGAATCCCTCCCGATGGACTTTTGAGAAGGGCATCTTCATGGAGCAGTTCGACGAGCAGTTTCATGTCGAAGGCCACGTCTATGCCGACAGCGCCTGGTACTTCGACCAGTTGAAACTGTGGGAACTTCGCGGACGCGTACGCATACGCAATGCCAACGGACTGCGCTTCGACAGCGAGGAACTCTTCTGGGACGGGGTCAAACACGAATTCTACTCCTACAAGTTCTCACGTGTCGTCACGCCAGAGCGCGAAATGCAGGGCACCTACTTCCGCAGCGATGAGCACATGATGCACTACGAAATCACAAACAGCGTAGGCTCTTTCCAGTCGTCGGATATTGAGGGCGACAACGAGCCTGCCCCAACCCCGGCACCCGCCCAGGCAGCACCGAACGCCGCAGGGAAAGACACTGCTGCCCCTGCGCCACCGGCAATAAGGCCGGCAGCAACAAAACATGCGGCACAGCGCACAACAACCATCACACGCAATCCATGACACCACTCATCATAGGACTCATAATCACCATGATTTTCTCCGCCTTCTTTTCGGGCATGGAGATAGCCTTTGTCTCCGGCAACAGACTGCGTGCCGAGATGGAGCGCGACAAGAACGGAGTAGGCCAGCGCGTCATTGGCTACTTCTACGAGCACCCCAACGATTTTGTCAGCACAATGCTCGTGGGCAATAACATTGCCCTCGTTGTCTATGGCATTCTTTTCGCAAAGATATTTGACGCCACACTTTTCGAACAACTCAACGATGGTGCACGCGTCACTGCCGACACGTTGCTCTCCACACTTGTAGTGCTCTTCACTGGCGAATTTCTTCCCAAAACAATATTCAAAGCCAGTCCCAATGCGATGCTTAACATTTTTGCACTGCCTGCAATGGTATGCTATGTGGTGCTTTTCCCTATCTCACGAATGGCCTCGCAACTGTCACGTGCCTTGCTGCGAATCTTTGGTGTGCGAATTCCTAAAGAAGCGAAGGGCCGAGAATTCACAAAAGTCGATCTCGACTATCTCGTACAGACAAGCATAGACAGTGCAGCCGACGACAGACAGATAGAAGACGAGGTGAAGATATTCCAGAACGCGCTGGAGTTTGCCGACACAAAGGTGCGCGACTGCATGGTGCCACGCACGGAGATAGAAGCCGTTGACATCGAAGAGTGTGACATCGAACAACTTAAGAGCCGCTTTATTGAGAGCGGCCACTCGAAGATTGTCGTTTACCGCGAAGACATTGACCACGTCACAGGCTATATTCACAGTTCCGATCTCTTCCGTCTTAGCAGTGAAAAGGCGAAATTACGGGCAGAAAACAGCACCGAGGAGGCGGCACCTGACTTGCAGCGGCTGGTACGACCCATGCCATACGTGCCGGAAACGATGGCAGCCAGCAAAATGATGCATATCTTCCTGCAGCAAAAGAAGTCGCTGGCCGTGGTAATCGACGAGTTTGGCGGAACAAGCGGACTGGTTTCGCTGGAAGACATAGTAGAGGAGATATTCGGCGATATAGAAGACGAGCACGACAATACTAAATACGTAGCAAAGCAACTTGACGACGGCGAATACATGCTTTCTGCCCGCCTTGAGATTGAGAAAGTCAACGAAACGTTTGACCTGCAACTTCCAGAAAGCGACGACTACATGACGATAGGCGGACTGATACTTCACGAATACCAGAGTTTCCCGAAACTAAACGAGGTAGTAAGGATAGGACGCTTCCAGTTCAAAATAGTGAAGAATACAATGACAAAAATAGAACTTGTGCGATTAAAAGTGATGGAATGAGGTTTTTTTTCGCCCAAACTTTCGCCGTTTTACATAAAATGTGTAATTTTGTCGGCCAAAATGGTGTTTTGCGCACATTATAGAAAAATAGCATAAGACTAAAACAATAAATACAATAAGCAACAATGGCAGCAATTGGAAAAATCAGAAGTTGGGGCCCAGTACTTGCAACTATAATCGGTCTGGCCCTGTTTGCCTTCATTGCAGAAGAAATGTTCCGCTCGTGCGAAGCCACGAGCAATGAGCGTCGTCAGCAGGTAGGCGAAGTGTTAGGAAAGAAAATCTCCGTACAGGAATTTCAGAACCTCGTCGATGAGTATCAGTCGGTGATTAAAATGACCCGCGGCTCGGATAATCTCAGCGACGAAGAACTGGCACAGATAAGGGATCAGGTTTGGCAGACTTATGTCAACAACACTATCCTTGAGGCAGAAGCCGCAAAACTTGGCCTCACCGTTACCGACGCTGAACTGCAGGCCATTCTGAAAGAAGGCACCAACCCAATGCTGAAGCAAACACCGTTTGTAAATCAGCAGACTGGTCTTTTCGACGTTACACAACTCACCAAGTTTATCGCAGAATACCAGAAAGTAAAGGAGCAGCCCGGCCAGCAGCAAGTGGCAGAGCAGTACAAGCAACTCTATGACTACTGGAAATTCATAGAAAAGACACTGCGCCAGAACACACTGGCTCAGAAATATCAGACGCTGCTTTCGCAATGCCTGCTCTCCAATCCTGTATCTGCACGCGCTGCTTTCGACGCACAGAACGTAGAGAGCAACATCATCCTGGCCTCAATCCCCTACTCTTCCATAAAGGATAGCGAAGTTCAGGTGAGCGATGCCGATGTCAAGGCAAAATACAACGAGCAGAAAGGGATGTATCGCCAGTATGTAGAGAGCCGCGACATAAAGTATGTAGACTTCCAGGTTCTCCCATCCGATGCCGACCGAAAGGCTCTGCTCAACACGCTTACCGAGGCACAGCAGAAACTGGAGAGCGGCGCTGCTCCTGCCGACATCGTACGCAAGGCACAGTCGCAGGTAGCCTACACAGGACTGGCTGCCACACGCCAGGCTTTCCCCAGCGACATTGCAGTAAAGATAGACTCAATGCAGGTTGGACAGGTCACTGCTCCCTTCGAGACAAAATACGACAACACGCTCAACGTAGTGAAACTTATTGCCAAGGTGCAGTTGCCTGATTCTGTAGAATACCGCCAGATACAAGTTGGCGGCACTACAGCCGACGAGGCACACACGCGTGCCGACAGTATTTTCACTGCTCTCAAGGGCGGTGCCGACTTTGAGGCTATTGCAAAGACCTACGGCCAGACAGCCGAAAAGCAGTGGATGACCTCAGCAATGTATCAGCAGGCACAGAACATCGACAGCGACACAAAGAGTTACATCGAGACGCTCAATACACTCGGCGCAGGCGAACTGAAGAACCTGGAGTTCTCGCAGGGCAACATCGTGCTGCAGGTAACACAGCGCAAGGCAATGGTAACAAAGTACGACGTTGCCATTATCAAGCACACAATAGACTTCTCAAAGGACACATATTCTGCTGCTTACAACAAGTTCAGCCAGTATGTCAGCGAGAACAAGACACTTGAGGGTCTGGAGAAAAACGCTGACAAGTTTGGTTTCCGTGTACAGGAGCGCAAGGATATTTTCAGTTCAGAGCACAACGTTGTAGGACTGCGCGCCACACGCGAAGCAATGAAATGGATTTTCGACGCCAAGGCCGGCCAGGTTTCTCCTCTCTACGAATGTGGCAGCAACGACCATCTGCTCGTCATTGCACTTACCAACATTCACAAGGAAGGCTACCGCGACATGGCAGACATCGAGGAGCAGTTGAAACAGCAGGTTATCAACGACAAGAAGTTTGACGTTGCTGCCGGCAAACTCAAGGGAGTTGCCTCTATCGATGCCGCACGCCAGAAAGGTGCCGTGGTGGACAGCGTACGCCAGATTACATTCTCCGCACCTGTCTTCGTACAGTCTACAGGTTCGAGCGAGCCAGCCTTGAGCGGTGCCGTGGCAGCCACAAAGGAGGGAACATTCAGCGCTGCTCCTGTAAAGGGCAACGGTGGTGCTTATCTCTTCCAGGTTATCTCTCGCGGCGAGCGTGAAGGCGCCAAATACGATGAGAAACAGCAGCAACAGCAACTCCAGCAGCAGGCGCTCCAGGCTGCCAGCCGCTATATGAACGAACTCTACTTGAAGGCTGACGTGGTGGACAACCGCTACCTCTTCTTCTAAAGACGCAGGACAGCCGTCAGAATACCAACAGCCGCAGGCTACTCAGTGTAGCCTGCGGCTGTTGCTTTATATGCGGTTGCCACTGCTGCGCAGAGGCACTCAACCTACGATTTAGTTCTCGTAGTCTATCTCGTGGTCGAGTTTAGAAACGAAGTCGTCGAAGACATCCTGTTCCACATCGCCCATGGCAAACTCCTTTTCGGCATCCTTGCGTATCTCGGCAATCCAGGCACGGCGCGCACGGATGTAGTCTTCGCGTATTATCTCCACGTCGTGCTCTGTGATTTCCTCAAGACGGTAGTAATCAAGAATCATGCGGTATGTCCATGCCCACTGGTACTCACGATAGTGACTGTTTATGTCGTCAAATCGCTCCAGCACCTCATGTATGCTTTCTATCTCACCGCTCTTGATATCGTCAATGAGCCGCTGCTCCTCTGAAGCAGGCAGCAGCAGTCCGCTCAGGTCTATCCACTTGCCGACGCCCACTTCGCCAGGTTTGCCGAAGAAGCCGTCCTTGAAGGCACGCTTCACAACGGCGCCCATATAGATGCGCAGCGCTATGTCGTAGTACTTGATGCCCTTGCGGAGCGACGAGGCGTTGATGATGT
>CALFIY010000099.1 GCA_937877595.1 uncultured Prevotella sp. | reverse complement strand
ATGACAACAGCGTAGTGCTGCTCATGTCGGGACAGCAGAAATTCGACGACATGTTCTGCGCCATCAGTCAGGCACGCAGCAGCATCCATCTGGAATACTTCAACTTCCGCAACGACTCCATAGCAGCCAGACTCTTCGACCTGCTGCGCACCAAGCGCAGCGAGGGCGTTGAGGTGCGCGCCATATTCGACGGCTTCGGCAATGACTCAAACAACAGACCGCTGCTGAAGCGCCACCTTAAATCGCTACGCAGCGCAGGCATAGAAATAGTGGAATACGACCCGATACGCTTCCCATGGGTTAACCACATCTTCGGGCGCGACCACAGAAAGATCGTAGTTATAGACGGCAATGTGGCCTACACAGGCGGCATGAACGTTGCCGACTACTACATCAACGGCACAGAACAAGTCGGCGAATGGCGCGACATGCACTGCCGCATAGAGGGCGATGCCGTCAACGAACTGCAGCGCATCTTTCTGCGCATATGGAACCGCACCACTGGCGATAATGTGAGCGGAGCGCAATACTATCGTGGCGGCACGCTGACCGATTTTTCCAGTCTGCGTCCCGACACTACCGCCACGTCGGGCAGCAAGATGATTGGCATCATCAATCGTGAGCCGCATGTCACTCCACGCATCATGCGTCAGTTCTATCTGGCGGCCATCAACACCGCTCAAGACTCTATCAAGATTATAAACCCCTACTTCACACTCACGCCAAAACTCACGCGCGCGCTCACGCGCGCTATTAAAAGAGGTGTGAAGGTTGAAATCATGCAGTCGGCGCGCAGCGATATTCCTTTAACCCCCGACTGCGGCTACTATCAGGCCCACAAACTCATGCGCCGCGGCGCCATGGTCTGGCTCTACGAACCCGGCTTCCACCACTCAAAGATTATGACAGTCGACGGCAGTTACTGCACCATTGGCAGCACCAATCTCGACGCGCGCAGTCTGAAATGCGACTTTGAGGAGAATGCCGTCATTCTCGACAGCGCTACAACAAGTCAACTCGATGCCATGTTCCGCAGCGACTGCACACATAGCATACGGCTGACCGATGAGTCGTGGAATGCCTTTCGCACTCCATGGCAGAAATGTCGTGGATGGCTTGCCCACCTGCTTTCCTTCGTTTTGTGAGCAATTCAATTTCAGGAAATTATCAACACGCAAGTATAAGCGAGCGCATCAGTTTCACCTGAGTGTCGGTTATACCATGAGCCTCAAGGAGCGTACGTTCTGTGGGAAATCCCGTCAGGCGGTCGTCAGCATAGAACTTATAGAATTTGCGGAAAGCCTCGGCAGCCTCGTCGGTGCGGCCTGCCAGCCATAGGCAGTAACCATAGTTCTGCCAGTCGTTGTCGCCGTCAGGACATTTATCACCCATAAGTTGCTCATACGTCTTCAGAGCCTGTTCCATACGCCCACTGCAAACAAGTGTCCATGCCAACACGCTCTGCGTTGCTCTGTCGTCGGGATGCTTGTAGTTTATTTCGTACAACACGTGGAGCGCCTCGTCATAACGAGTCAGATGGAGCAGGCAGATAGCCTTGTAGAGCATAAACTGCAGGCGCTCGGGATATCGCTCCAACAGTTCGTCATAATGCGATATAGCCTCCTGATATTTTCCCAGCGCATACTCCTGACGCGCCAGTCCCTGCAACGCCTTGCTGTTGTCGGGTTCAAGAGCCAGAGCCTGCTCATACTGTCCGTTCCAAATGAAGTAGTCGACGCCGCGATGTGCCTCGTCGTAACTGTCGAGCAGTATCTGCATGCTCTGTAGCATGTGGCGGCGACGCAGCAGACGCACCACCTGATCCTTATAGCCTTCTATAGGAGTGCCTGC
This sequence comes from uncultured Prevotella sp., assembly GCA_937877595.1. Lineage (GTDB taxonomy): Bacteria > Bacteroidota > Bacteroidia > Bacteroidales > Bacteroidaceae > Prevotella. The sequence continues at coordinate 13,433 of CALFIY010000099.1, read as the reverse complement.
AAGCAGGGGTGAACTGAAGAAGTCGCATCCTGCCAGTTCGCCACTACCCGACGCAAAGGGGTTGGGCAGTTCGCCGCGATATGGGAACAGTCGGAAGAAGCGGTAGAGGTCCATCAGATACGAGCGACGCAGATATGCTGCCGAGAGCAACTCCTCGTGTTCCACCTCGCCGCCCATTGTTGCTTCGCCACGCTTCAGCATTTCGCGCACTTTCTCCGGCAGCCTGTCCATCACCATCTGCATTGCCATTACGAGCGAATACTTGTCGCTGTTGCAGAAAGGTCCCACCTCGGTCATCTTCTCAATGAAGCGGTTACCATGCAACTGCTCTGTCTGTCTGCGTATGCCCGGATGCTTCATAAAGAAAGGAACAAACCAGTTGGCAACATCATTAAAGAACGAGAAGCGCTTCATCTGCGAGAAACCGCCGAAGTAAATGTCGGCTCCCTGCTGCTGCATCTCCTTCATCCGCTCAAACGAGGCCTCCACGCGCTGCATGCGCTGTTCGGAAGCATCGGGATTGAGCATCTCTTCCATCGGGTCCTCCTCTACTTCCTCTATTCCGTGCTCGCTGATACGGAAGTCGCCCGACTTCAGCAAGTCGGGCATTATCTCCTTCTGTATGGTATTGGTATCCTTTTCTGCATTTAGGCAGAAGACGAGTTGCATCTGCAGTTCGGTAAGTTCCTGGCACACCTCTGCAGAGGCCGTCAGTTGCTCTGTCAATTGGCGCTGCTCAGGATAGACGGCGAGCAAGTCAGAGTTAAGCCCTAACACCCATCCAACGAGTGCACGCTGCCGCACCTTCTCGTCGGTGGCCTGCATGTACACGCGCGTAAGAAGGCGGAACTTGACAATGTCAAACTGCCCCATCAACGAGAGCATGACCGCAGAGATTATGAGTTGCTGATCGTTGACATCTACCGTAGGCGAGAGGAGCATGGCCTCGAAGTCGCGCCCTACACCGTTGCTCCACATGCGCGATGTGAGTATGAAACAGAAGAGTGCATTCATCTGGCGCTGGTGGTCGTCATATAGCGACTGGCTCTTTTGTTCGCGCTGCTCCCAAGGCTCCAGTTCGAGCATTGCCACGTCAGCCACAAAGGTTTCCAGCCCTGAGCGTATGTCGCTGAGAGCCCAACTCTGCCTGCTACGCCGTGCGCTGCTGTAGGCAGAGGAGAGGAAAGATGAGTTTTGTATATGCAGGTGTACTGCTACATTGGCAAAAATGACATACACGCGCTGTAGCAGTTGAGTGTAGTTCTCATCGAGATGAGGGTCGTCGGCTCCGCGCCGCCAGTAATCGGTCATCAGGGCATAGTCGGCCTTGACCTCCTGCAGGCGCTCCGTTGTCTGTAGCTGCGGCCATGCCGACAGATAGGTTTCCATCTCGCTGATGGCCTGCCCCACGTCGGCAACCTTCAGTTCTGTCCAGACTCTGTATAATGGGGAGTTGCTATCCATTTTTTATTATCAATACGTCTTGATTTCCGAAGACAGGCTATTAAATCTACTTGCCGTCGAGCCATTTCCGCGCCTTGTCAATATCCTGTTGGCGCGGTCTGCCGGCATGTGGGAACACAATGTTGTCAGGCAGTGAGTCGGCCACTTCCACTGGTATTTCGCACTGTTGCGCAATGAGCCTGCTAAAATGGCGCAACCCATACTTGTCGATAGAGTCGCAGGCCTGATTGTAGGCTTTCAGGAAGCGTTCTCGTTGCTGCTTCCGCTTTGGCCGCTTCATTTCCTCGCCGTTAAACACAAGCGCTCCCGGTCTGTAGTCCATCCGACGGCTGTCAAGAAGCAACGTATGACCGTGCTGCCGCGCTATCGTGGCTTGCGGTTCCGTAAGGAAGAGGGCGTCGATCTCGTTGTTGAGCACCATGCTCAAGCGTATGCCTACATCGTTTATCTGCACACGGTACAGGCGTTCCTTGTCTATTCCTGCCGTGTCAGTTACAACATCGCAGAGTTGGTCGGTCACCGAGAAGCGTGTCATTGCCACCATCTTGTCGTCGAGTTGTTTCAGTTGACGAATGCGTGCATTGTGATTGACAAAGAGTTGCCAGTAGGCTCCAGTGGCAGCAGCCAGTTGGATGCTCATCTGCTTCTCCATCTGCGCAGCACGCACGAGATCGGTCACCGTGCCTTCCACTCTGCCGCGCAGCAGCGCCGTGTCACAATCCATCTGCGATGAGTATCGCTTCAGCCTCACTTCTGCGCCAACGTTGTCAAAAAGATGGTACTGCTGTGCCACCCACAACGGCAGTCCGTCGAGTGTCGGCATCAGTGCCACCTTGAATGCAGCAGAGTCGCGTCGCAGGGCCTCGCGCTGCTGCTGACGGGTGATGCGCTTCGTCTCTTCGTACGACTGCCCGCATCCCGCCAACAGCATCAATACTGCGACAATGACCGGGAAATGTTTCATATCATGTCTACGCTACGCTGCAGGAAGCGCTCCAAGGCCTCTCCCTTCAGCAGTCCGTTCTGTAGGAGTGCAATGTCGATGAGTTGGTGCACAACGTCATTGCCAGCAGCATATCCTGCAAGCACCTGCTCACGCTTGTCCTTCTGTTCTTGTATGGATTTCTCTGTGTTCGACTTCTCGTCTTTCTCTTCTTGAGTGAGTTCATCAGCCTTTTTCTTCTCCTGAGCCTGGCGGATTGCTGCCAGGCGGGCCTCCAGTCCCTTCAGTTCAGCATCGATGGGCTGGAGTTCTGTTGACAGTTGAGAGTTGAGAGTTGACAGAATATCCTTGACCAGTCTGTGGTCAGCGTTAAGAACGAGATTGAGCGTGTCGGGCATCTGTCCGTAGAAATTCATGCCCTGCTGGAAACGGCTCATCTCCTTCATGCGGCGCATCCATTCGTTCTGGGTTATCACCACAGGACGCTGCTGCTCGCCAAGCGACTGAACCTCTACCACAAACTCCGTCTTGTCCATCTTAGGCATCTGCGAGCGGAAAACCGATGACAGATTGGCAGTCTCCTCGTCGCTAAGCGATGTCTTCGGTGCATCGTCCTTGACGATAAGACGGTCGATGACATCACTGTCAACACGAGTAAAGCGCGACTTCTCGAACTTCTGTTCCAGCATCTGAATGGCAGGTACGTCAAGTTGGCCGTCAAGCAGCAGCACAGAATAGCCCTTGTCCTGGGCAGACTTTATATAAGAATACTGCTCTTCGCGGTCGGTAGCGTAGAGGTATACCAGAGTGTCGTCCTTGTCCTTCTGCGATGCCTCGATGAGCGTGCGATATTCCTCAAAGGTGAAATATTTTCCCTCAACATCCTTAAGCAATGCGAAATCCTTGGCGCGGTCGTAGAAACTCTCCTCACTAAGCATGCCGTAGTTGATGAAGAGTTTCAGATCGTCCCATTTCTCCTCGTACTGCTTGCGGTCGTCCTTGAAAATCGATTGCAGACGGTCGGCAACTTTCTTAGTGATGTAGGTGGAAATCTTCTTAACCTCACGGTCGCTCTGCAAATAGGAGCGCGACACGTTAAGAGGGATATCGGGCGAGTCGATGACACCATGAAGCAGCGTCAGGAACTCAGGCACGATGCCCTCCACCTGGTCGGTGACAAACACCTGGTTGCAATAAAGTTGGATCTTGTTGCGCTGCAAGTCAATGTTCGACTTGATGCGCGGGAAATAAAGAATTCCGGTGAGGTTGAAAGGATAGTCGACGTTAAGATGAATCCAGAACATCGGCTCATCGCTCATAGGATAGAGCGTACGGTAGAACGACTTATAGTCTTCGTCCTTCAGACTTGACGGCGCCTTGGTCCACAAAGGCTCCACGCTGTTGATTATGTTGTCCTCCTGGGTGTCGACCATCTTTTTCTCGTCGCTCGACCACTCCTGCTTCTTGCCGAAAGCCACTGGCACGGCCATGAACTTGCAGTACTTGGTGAGCAACTGCTGCAGGCGCTCCTTCTCAAGAAACTCCTTGCAGTCGTCGTCAATGTAGAGGATGATGTCAGAGCCGCGGTCGGACTTCTCGGCCTCGTCTATTTCGTAGGCTGGGCTGCCGTCGCAACTCCACCTTTCTGCCGTAGCGCCCTCCCTGTAACTTCTTGTGACTATCTCCACTTTCTTCGATACCATGAAAGAGGAGTAGAAGCCCAGTCCGAAGTGGCCTATGATGTTGTTGGCATTGTCCTTGTATTTCTCAAGGAAGTCGTTGACGCCCGAGAAGGCTATCTGGTTGATGTACTTGTCGATTTCCTCCTCGGTCATACCTATACCGCGGTCGGAGATGGTGATTGTGCCCTTATCGGCGTCCAACGCAACACGAACAGTAAGGTCGCCGAGTTCGCCCTTGAATTCTCCCTGCTGAGCCAGCGTCTTCAGTTTCTGCGTAGCGTCAACGGCATTCGACACCATCTCGCGCAGGAAAATCTCATGGTCACTGTAGAGAAACTTTTTGATGACGGGGAAGATGTTCTCAGTAGTAACCCCGATGTTACCTTTTTGCATTTTATACTATTGTTAACTCTTGTTCTTTCTATAGTATAAAGCAAATACCGTGCCAAAAACATCCGTATCAGAAGCGTCCACCGCCGCCGAAACCGCCGCCACGTCCACCGCCGAAGCCACCACGTTCCCTGCGCTGGCCGCCGAAACCGCCTTCGCGACCACCACGTCCGCCGCCATCGCCGCCGTTCATGCCGCGACGCATCTCACGGGTGCCGAAGAGATTGAGACGGTAACTCACGCGGAGCATGGCATAACTGTTGATGGAATTATATTCGTTGTCCGTACGCGACATGGCTGATATCGTGCGCGAGATGTTCGACTGCTGATGCAGGATGTCATACAGTTCCAAGCGTATCGACAGCGGTTTTCCTTTGAGGAACGACTGGGCTATCTGGGCATTCCAGATGAGTTCATTGGTGTTTGCGGCAGCATCACTGTATCCACGGCGGCTCGACATATTGAGCGATGTTGTGAACTGCATGCCCCACGGCGCCTGGGCCGTCGTATTGAAACCATAGTTGAAAGCCCACGTCGAGAGGTCGGACTGCGGCTGTAGTTTGTTGGTAACGTAGTTGTACTGCACTCGCCCATTCACCTCGAACTCAAACCAGTCGTTACGGAAACTTGCACCGAGTCGCTCGCCTACAGTAGTCTGCTTGGTATTCGACTTGCTGACATTGCCGTCGCGGTTGATGTCGATATATCCTACGCGGTTGGTGTAACTGATGTCCGTAGAGGTGTTGACACTGAAGCGTCCAAGCGTATCAATGGCGGTGTTGAGCACAAAGTTACCGCCGGCGCTCCAGTTGCCGTTGATATTCTCTGGCTGCGAGGTGCGTCCACCAGTGGTTGGGTCGTAGCGCACGACATTGGCCACCGAGTTGCTCGTCGTAGAGAAATTTGCGTTGGCGTTGACAAAACGCTGGTGGCGCTCAAAGTAATTGTTGTAGCGCCACATGAAACGCTGCGTGAACGACGGCTTAAGGTCGGGATTACCCTTTGTTATATTCAGGGGGTCGGAGTCGTCGGTGATAGGAAGCAGGTCGGTCATCGACGGCTGGCTGGTAGAGCCGCGATACTCAAAGCGCATCTGGCCACGGTTGGAAATCTTCCAGCGGAAGTTGGCCGTAGGGCTCCAGTTGATTACCGAGCGACGAGCCACGGTGTCAATGTTCTGATAGCGATAAGTGAACTCGCTCGACTGCGGCACTATCTGAATTCCTACGTTGAAGTTGTAGGCGCGTCGGATGACGCGCAGCATCACTTCGCCAGTGTGTATATAGTTGCGATACTGCGAATATCTGCTCAGCGAGTCGTCGAGGAAACTGTCAAGGCCAGAACCGCCAAGAAGGCCAAACACCTCGTTCCACTGGCGATAGCCTGGATTAACGTCGCGCATGTCTATCTGGCGCTGCTTGTTCCAGAAGTCATACGTGGAACGCTCGCTTTTGGTATATCTGTATTGGAAATTATAAGAGAACTGCAGGAATGTGGCTCTTGCGATAGGCTCGCTGTATGTTGCCCTCACGCTGTAGTCATAGGAGTGCTGCGGCGTAACATTGTAGCGGTTTTTCTGGTAAGAACTGTCTCCCGTGGCGAGTTGATACAACTCGACAAGACTGCGCGAGTAGGCCTGCGAGGCGCCGTCGCTGTAGTTCGCACCGACTCGCAGAGTCACGTTGCGTCCGCCGCCGCCGAGTTTGCGGTTCACCTGCAATGAGCCGCCGACGCGCTTTGAGTCGCTATAGTTGAGCGAGCCGCCATTGCGGCTGTTGACAACAAGCGTAGAGTCTATGCCGAGCATGCGGCTCACCATTGACTCAATGCCGAAGTCTGACGTAAGTCCGTAGTTGTAGGGGTCGTCGCTGAACGTAGCCGAGGCGCTGTTGGCGCGGCCGTCACTGCTGGAGTAACTCCAGGTAGGGCGGAAGTTGATGTTCCACAACGTATCGGGCGTCCACTCCAGGCGCATCTGTGCATTCCACGAATTGGCGCGTGAGTAGTTCTGGTTTTCCGAGTTTGAGAACGAGCCAGTACTTGATACGAAGTTTTCCGTTGCACGGCGGCTCGATGCGTCGCCGTCGCTATGGTTCCAGCGCACCGATCCATCCATTTTCAGAAGGTTTTTCTTCTCGTAGTTGAAGTTGAGACCAGCCATCTTCGATGCCTGCAGTCCGTTACGGCCGCCACCACCGAAACGTCCGCCACCACCGCCACCGCCAAATCCCATGTCGTTGACATTGTTAGCCGACACCATAGCCATCACCCTGGTGTTGTCCTTCATCATGGCTCCCATGCCTCGCCCAGAGTAGCGGTGCTTGGTTCCTAAACCAGCATCGACATTGGCAAACACACCTCTGTTCATGCCGCGCTTCAGTCCGAAATCGAGTACCGTCTGATCCTCGCCGTCGTCAACGCCTGTAACGCGTGCCAAGTCACTCTTCTCGTCGTAAGCCTTCACTCTCTCGACGATAGAGGTAGGCAGGTTTTTTATTGCCGTCTTGGTGTCTCCAGTCATAAACTCCTTGCCGTCGATGAGTATTTTCTTCACGGCCTTACCGTTGATGGTCACGCTGCCGTCATCGGCCACTTCGGCTCCTGGCAGTTTCTTCACGAGTTCCTCCACCACGGAGCCCTCGGGAGTCTTATACGCGCCCGCGTTATATATAATGGTGTCGTCCTTGGTGGTTATCTTTGCCACGTTCTTCACTATCTCTGCACCACGCAGCATGATGGCATCGACGCTGAGACGTATTTTTCCCAAGTCGACCTGCGTACTGTCGGCAGTAGTTGTAATATTCTTCGTAAAGTTCTTGAAGCCTATGCTGCTGACTTTCACTATGTATCGTCCAGCCTTCGGCGCAGTGATGCTGAAGTTTCCATCATAGTCGGAGACCACGCCTGACACCATTGTGCTGTCAGTCTTAAGCAGTTTGACAGTGGCCTGCGCCAACGGGTCGCCCGACTCGCTCTCGACTATTGTGCCGCTAACTTTATTTTGTGCCAGCGTCGATGCTGTTGCTACGCAGAGAAAGGATAGGAGTAGATATCGTTTCATTTTTTACCGTAAAAAATTTCTTTACTGTCCTCTTTGACGAGAAGGGATGTTTATGGTTTAAACGGCAGCAGAAAAAAATAGCGCCACATGTGTAGGCTATTCTTCAATATGCGACAGGGAATGTGCGAAATTGGCCATGAAATTAGTCACGGCCTCCATGGGGTAATAGCGCATGTATTTCATAGAATGGCGCACATGCCATATCATGGCACCGGAATTGTTTGTGCTTACGAAGACGTTCTTGCCCTGCGTGAAGTACCACTCTGCCATCTCTCGCTTCGTGGCGCGGAACATGTCGCTGATGTTCTTCCCTACGTCTCGGCCTTTGCCACCGTCGGCAAACTTTATCTCTTCCGGAGAGAAGCAGAAAAGCCCTATCAGCAGGTCGGCTTCCAGTTTGGCTATGCGTTGCATTCTGAGTTGGCTGAGCCAGTCGCGCAGGCTGTCGTAGTCGATTGCATCTCTCTGCGAACGTATCAGCAGGCCAAGTTCCACGTGCTGGCGCAGGTCTACGCCCTGTGTCAGTATGCAGCGCGCCGTCTGCAGCAACTCCTCAAACATGTGGTAGGTGGCAGTGCCGCTGTCAGCATCGGCAATGCGCTGCAGGCGGCGATTGAGCAGAGGATTGGTGAGCATCGCCGGAGCCGCGGCAGCCACACTTTCCCCACTTCTCCTTGCTGCCGCCTCCTGCCATTGGCGTATTTGCGACGGCGACAGGGCGAGAAAGAAGTCATCTGTCTTGCGCTCTATACCCCTGTACACCCATTCCACTACATCGTACATCAGCGCCATGTGATACAGTTGATTCCATTTCCATGCTGTCATAGGCTCCAACTGTTCTTTCTGTCCAAAGGCTCCCAGTCGCAGCAGCCGCAGGAAGTTCCGCTGAATGATGTCCATCTTTCTATGAGTAGCGTTTAGGATAGCGCAGCAGGATGGCAAGCAATGCCATCACTTCCAGCGCCATTGGATAATACAGATAGGGTATGATGCCGATGGGATTGACGGCTGCCAGTCCTGCAGCCATCAGCATCTGCGCGCCATAGGGTATCAGCCCCTGGGCAACACACGAGAATGTATCGAGTATGGAGGCTGCCTTGCGGTTGTCGATGCCGTAGCGGTCGCCTATCTTCTTTGCTATACCGCCCACAGTAAGTATAGCCACGGTATTGTTTGCCGTACAGAAGTCAACGAGCGTCACCAGCGCAGCAATGGCCAACTCGGCTCCGCGCTTATCGTGGACGTGACGGGTGAGCCTGTCGATGATAAAGTCTATGCCTCCATTGTGTCTTACCAGTTCAAGCAGTCCGCCAGCCATCATTGTTATTATGATCAGTTCGCCCATGCCCAGTATGCCGTCGCCCATCGAGTTAAGCCACTCATAGACGTCGAACGAGCCGCTCGCCATGCCTATGATACCTGTCATGGCAATACCTATTGTCAGCACAGCCATCACGTTCATGCCCATCACTGCCGTGGCGAGCACGACGAGATATGGCAGCACCTTGACCGTCTCCACCTCAGGGATGTCGCGCGCCGTCTCCATGCCGTGCCCCATGACAAGATAAAGGACCAGTATGGCCAGCGCCGCAGGCAGCACAATGTACGAGTTGACACGAAACTTGTCCGACAGGCGACAGCCTTGCGTAGACGTGGCCATGATGGTAGTATCGGAGATGAATGAGAGATTGTCGCCGAAGAACGAGCCTCCTACCACTACGGCGGCCATCATTGCCGCGTCGACACCCATGTGTCCGGCCACTCCGGCAGCGATAGGCGTCAGCGCCACTATCGTTCCCACGCTCGTACCTATCGACAGCGATATGAAGCAGGCGGCAAGAAAGAGACCTGCCATCAGCATGTCACCAGGCAGCAGCGTCATGGCCAGTCCCACCGTGGCGTCGATGGCTCCCATCGCCTTTGCCGAATTGGCAAAGGCTCCTGCCAGCACAAATATCCACAGCATCAGCATCATCTGCGATGTGCCAGCGCCGCGGCTGAAAATGTCGATGCGCCGCGACAGTGGCATCCCCCCGCTTATCGCCACAGCGTATATGCTGGCTGCAAGGAAGGCCACCGTTATGGGCACCTTATAGAAGTCGCGAGCCACGATACTCGTAACAAGATAGAGCACCACAAACACGGCTATCGGCGACAGCGCTATCAGTCCTTTCTTCGGCATACGCTAATTGTCGCAGAGCCGCCCTTCATGCTGCAAGGAGAGCAGACATAAAAAAATTACAGGCAGATTCATAACGAATTATAGAGTTTATGCGGACAAAGATACGATTAAGCGAGTGAAATGCCAAATTTATTTGAGTATTTCCGAGCGTAAAAACATATCTACGGGTGCTCGCCGCTGTGGGGTAAAATAAATGCACACGTGCGGCAAATGGGGGTGAAGCCCATCAGCCGCACGTGCAAGAGAATTCGTATATTACAGAAAAAATTTATATTAGAAAACGATACCTTCGTTGCCACCTACTATCGGATCGTTCGGGTCTGATGTAGAACCAGTACCATCACTTCCTGCGAGCAGGTGCTTGTTCATTTCCAGTTCTACCACCATCGTCTCTGGCGTCTGATAATCAATCTTTTTCATTTCTTTTTCTTCTTCAGATTTTCGTTACACATTGACGATAAGAAGAGCGGAGCCCGCCCATGCTCCCGAAGTCTACGAGCGGGCTCTGTCAACTCGTCTGTTTTTACTTCACAATTACTTTCTTGCCGTTCTGGATGTAGACGCCCTTCTCGGCCGTGCCCTGCACTCTTACACCGTTCAGGTTGTACAAACTCTCAATGCTGCTCTTACCATTGGCAGTCTCAACAGTGTTGATAGAGGTGACGGTGCCGTCTGGCTCCTCAAGAGTGATAACAGGAGCATTTGCGCCAAGGGTCTTAAGATATGCCGTCAAGGCTGTGAGTGTTGCACTTGGAATATTAGTGTACCACTTGTCGCTGAGAACGGTACGCTCATTAGCAGCAAGTCCGGTCTTAGTCTGATACAAGCCAGTGAACTCAACAATACCATCGATTGTCTGCGAAGGAGTTGCAGTGGCAGGAGCGACAATGGTGACATCCGAAATTGCGACATCCTCCATATTCTTATCCTCAGCAGTCTTCATCAAGAATGGCTGGTTAGCAGGGATGGTCCCCATATACAACTTGAACTTGATGTTGTCTGCCGTGCTGTTTGTCTCGTCGAGCACATTAAACACTGCATAGCCCACAGCGGCTGACAACTTTGCAGCAGAAATCTCAAACGGAAGAACGAATGCATTCCACTTCTCAGCAACCAGGCTGCGGTCCGTAAAGGTAACTTCCAGTGTCTGGCCGTCGTGTTCCTTTATCTTATTATAGACATCTTCTGTGCGAGTGAGTTCTAATGCAGTTGGAAGACCAGTATAAGTAACGTTACCCTTCACGGTTTCAACTTCGAAGTTATCCGAGTCGTAATTCTTCAGATTAACAACAATGTAGCCAGGGTGTGCAACGGGCTTGCTCTCGTAGCCTGCCTCTGCCTCCCATATCAATGCAGGATCATCAAAAAACTGCGCAAGTTCACTGTCAAACATGGTGCTGAAGTCTGCAGTAATGTCATTGTCTTCGTCGTCGAAGGCCTTAACGTACGTATCTCCTGTCGAGTTCAGCACAGGCTCTCCTTCTCCGAATGTTACTTCCTGATTTTGGGCAACGAGTTTGATCTGATATTTATTAACCTTAAATGTAGTTTCGCCGTAGGTCAGAGTGTAGCCAGCAGCATCACATACAGCATCGTATGTAGTAATTGTGTATGTTCCTACAGGCAGCAATGCACCTGCTACCTGCTCAACACCCGCACTGTTCTTAACACTATACTTCAATTCAGTGATATTAGCACCATTCCTCAAACCAGAGGCCGTAAATTCAAATGCATCCTTGACTCCAAGATCAGCAGGCAGTCTGTAGCCATAGGTCTGATTAGCGACGGCATTAGGAGTGATGATAACGGTAGAGGCTATGATAGTCAGACCGCCCTGATTTTCAAGTGAGGCAGCTACGAAATTATAGTTAGTTGAAGCCAGGTCATTGACGTCAACGCTATAAGTGTGCAGACCAACTTCCTCAGAATCATCACGAGTAATAATTGGAGCGCCAGTGAGGCCTATGTTATCCTTATTGTCGCCTTCTTTGAAGCCATCAAGAGAATAAGACGTCTCAACAGTGTCGTCAGTATCGCCAAAGAACTTGGACTTCGCGTCAGCAATAACAGTCAACGTAGCCTTGTTAATGGTGAAAGTTGTTGTCTTTTCAACGCCAGTGAAGTTACTACCGCTAATTTCCGGAGTTACTTTTACAGTAGCAATACCGGCATTGCGGTTATTTTCAAATTCTACTTTGATGCCGCCTTCATTATTATCAATCTCATAGTCACCAAGTTTAACCATGACAGAAGGTGCGATATCTTGTCCATCATATTCCTGAGGATCAATGTTTTCGATGGTTACATCCTCAATGGCAGCAGGTGCGATTGTGAATGGGATTTCTATTTGATCCTTATAGTTGCCAGTACCTTCTACAACAACGTAAGGGTGGACATCGGCGTCAGCAGCCGCAGCATTGATATTATTCCTATACTCGACTGTCTTAATATCCCTTTCGTTATTTTGCCAACCCCATATCAATTGCTCGCCATTATCTTTCACGTTAAATGAAGTCTGTAAGTCGGCAATTTCACTACCTGTGAAGGTGTAGGTGCTGGTAAAGAGACCTGCTGTGATACCATCAGCAGTCAGAGACTTCTTTTCGATAGTAACTTTGCCTAATTCTGCTGAGGCAATCCCATTATAGTTAGCTGTAGCCTCAACCTTATAGTAGACAGTATACTCACCTGCGTTTGTTCCCTTCAATACATCGTCGTCAATGTCTGTGGACCAGTTATTGCCATCAATGCTATAGGAAATCTCACTTTCAAATGTTGACTCACCATCAGTTTTAATCAACTGCTGGGCTGCCCTGTTATAAGTCAAGCCACCATACAAATCTGGCTGATTTGTAATCTCAACATCAGCCTTTTCAATGTTTACTGTGGTCTGACCCTCTGCGGCTTCCCAGTTTGTGGTTGCTTGAACTCGCCAATTTACTACGTAATCACCAGCATTGGTGCCCTTAACATCATCAATTGACGTAACCCAAGAGCCACCCTCTATCTGGTATTCCATGGGTTGCTCATCATCACCTTTAGGATCACCTGCAGTTTCAATCAGTATTTGAGCACTTCCAGTGTATTTAAGTTCTGATTTGAAAGTAGGAGCCTCGGCTATTCCCTGACGAATTGCCTTGTTGATATAAACACAACCAAGGTATGTCCAGTCACCATCATCATAGTTTGCGGTTCCATCGCCCAACACCTGATAATAGATGTAGTGGTAACCTGCATCCTTTGCATCGAAAGTTCCCGTCGTTACTACAGTAGCAGCAGTCTTTTCTTCCACTGTCGGGTCTTCTTCTGTCGTCTTCACGACAAACTTAACACCACCATGATTAATCTGGTAGTCCGACAGGTAATTTTCGGCTTTAAGAGTCTTTGTGATAGGCTGCTCACCTCCATTGTAATACAGTCCAGACAACGTTTCCGGAACTGTACGCAAGGTAGCCTTAACTGCCTCAGCCCATCCTGCCAGCGGCAGAATAGCCATTAAGAATAAAACAAGAAAATGTTTCTTCATACGCTTAAATTAGTTAATTAATAAATAAATATGAATGAATATAAAAAACACACACATCTCATGTTGCCGACTGCTCCCCAATCAGCAATACTTATCAATTAAACGTATGGAAACAAAAAAGACGTGGGAGTAAGTCTCTCTCCGCGCCTATCCCAATACTCAGGCCTTCGCATTGCCCCTATCTA
>CALFIY010000098.1 GCA_937877595.1 uncultured Prevotella sp. | reverse complement strand
CCTGTGCGTCACGGCATCTCTTCCATGCATGGCTATATTTTTGTCGGCGATCACGTCGTAGCAGAAGCCACATTCACAGCACAAATTGTTAAAAACAAATGAACAAGATACATCCACTTGCAGTAGTCGACCCTCAGGCAGTGCTGGGCGACAACAATGAGATTGGCGCTTTCTGCGTCGTTGATAAGAATGTCGTTATTGGTAGCAACAACAAGTTCTACAACGGCGTGACAGTTCATACTGGAGCGCGCATTGGCGACAACAATGAGTTCTTCCCTGGTGCAAGCATTTCCACAAAACCTCAGGACCTTAAATTCCGCGGCGAAGAGACAACATGTGAAATCGGTTCCAACAACTCTATCCGCGAAAACGTTACCATCAGTCGTGGTACGGCTTCCAAAGGAAAGACCGTGGTCGGTGACGGAAATCTGCTGATGGAAAACATGCACGTTGCACACGACTGCGTAATCGGCAACGGCTGTATTATCGGCAATTCAACAAAGTTTGCCGGCGAAGTTGAGGTTGAGGACTGTGCTATAATCTCTGCCACATGTCTCTTCCATCAGTTTACTCACGTAGGCAGTTACGTGATGTTCCAGGGAGGCAGCCGCACAAGTCAGGACATCCCTCCGTATGTCATAGCAGGCAAGGAGCCAATCCGCTACGCTGGAGTAAATCTCGTAGGATTGCGCCGCAGGGGCTTCAGCAATGATGTTATAGAAGTTATCCACGATGCCTATCGCATTATCTACGGACAGGGTTTGATAAAAGACGGCGTAGCAGAAGCCCGCGCCAAATATCCGGAATCTAAAGAAGTAGACTATATCTGTTCCTTCATTGAGAACTCCAAGCGTGGCATCATCAGATAACACGCTTCCGCTTGCGGAACAATCGTTTTAGTATGAGCATGCATTGGTGAAGAAACTTGTTGTCATCACAGGCCCTACGGCGGTGGGTAAGACAGCGCTGACCATTGCCGTTGCTCAGCATTTCAACACAGAAATAATAAATGCCGACTCGCGACAGATATATCGCGAAATGCGCATTGGTACTGCCGCACCGACTACTGCAGAACAGCAGTTGGTGCGGCACTATTTTGTAGGCACGAAGAGCATACACGACTACTACAACGCATCTATGTACGAGCAGGACGTGTTGCGACTAATTGGCGACAACGAGTCGGGCTCTGGTGAATGTAGTGGCAATATTAACATCCTCTCCGGCGGTAGCATGATGTATATTGATGCCGTATGCAACGGTATTGACGACATCCCTACCATCCGTGAAGATATCCGACAGATGCTGAAGAGTCGCTACGAGGCTGAAGGACTGGAGGCATTGTGCAATGATTTGCAGCGTCTTGACCCCGAACACTATGAGCAAGTGGACCGCCAAAATCCGCGACGTGTCATCCATGCCCTGGAGATATGTCTGCAGACGGGAAAGACTTATACGTCATTCCGCACGATGCAGCGTAAACCGCGCCCTTTCGATATAGTGAAAATCGGGCTTCAGCGCGACCGCGGAGAACTCTACGACAGGATAAACCGCCGTGTGGACGACATGATGAACATTGGTTTCCTCGAGGAAGCGAGAAGTCTTTATCCCTACCGCCACCTTAATGCTTTGAACACGGTGGGCTATAAGGAACTTTTCTGTTATCTCGAAGGACATTGGTCACTCGACGAGGCGGTGGAACGCATCAAGGGCAACACCCGGCGCTATGCCCGCAAACAACTCACATGGCTGCGACGCAGCGAAGACATACGCTGGTTTCATCCGTGTGATACCGATGAAATACTGAAATACCTATCTGAACTATGAATTACTCTGCTATCCTATCACATCTGTCTCCTGCCTGTGCTTGGCGCTGGTATAAATCGCTGTATTGCGGCAGACCATGGTATGTCAAGACCATAAGCGCACTCGTTTCGGCAGCAGTGGCTTTCATACTGTATCTTATTATGGTAGACCTTAATTTTCTGTGGCTTTTCGGTAAGTCGCCGTCAATGGATGCCATAATGCATCCAAAAACGCCGCAAGCCTCAGAACTTTACAGCGCCGACAACGTAATGATAGGAAAATACTTCAGTGAAAACCGTACGCCGGTGGAGTTTGACGAAATCAGCCCCGTGTTCTGGCGCGCACTTATAGACACCGAAGATGAGCGATTCTTCAGTCATTTCGGCATTGATTTCCAGGGTGTTGTTGCGGCGATGAAAGACTATGTGGCTCATCATAATGCCCGTGGGGCATCCACCATAACGCAGCAACTGGTGAAGAATATGTTTCGTGTGCGAACGGAATACTCCACTGGCCTTCTTGGCAACATTCCCGGACTGAAAATTCTTGTAATGAAGAGCAAGGAATGGATAATGGCCGTAAAACTGGAAATGTTTTTCAGTAAGAAGGAAATCCTTACGATGTATGCCAACACTGTTGATTTCGGAGCGAACGCCTTTGGCATAAAGACTGCCGCGCAAACGTATTTCGGAACAACTCCCGACCGGTTGACCGTAGAGCAAAGCGCCGTCCTCGTCGGACTGCTGAAGGCCACCACATACTATAATCCACGCATCAATCCAAAGAATTCCAAGTCGCGCCGCAATGTGGTGCTTAGCAATATGCTTGCTCACAAAGACATTACCCGACAGCAATACGATACGCTCTGTGTAAAGGATATTGTGCTTGACTACAGCGTGGAGAGCAACTACGACGGACAGGCTCTTTACTTTCGTGAAGCAGTGGCAAACGAATTGCGCGGCTGGTGCAAGGAAAACGGCATCGACCTGTATCGTGACGGCCTGCAGATATACACTACGCTCGATACTCGCATGCAGCGTTATGCCGAGGAGGCCGTGCATGAGCAGATGCGCCAGACCCAGCGCATTTTCAACAACCACTGGCAAGGCATGAATCCATGGCGCGATGAGCGTCATCAGGAAATCCCCAATTTCATTGAAGACCTTGCACGCAAACTGCCCTACTATAAATACCTTTCCCAGCGCTACAACGGCCAGCAGGACTCTATCGACTACTATCTGAACCTTCCCCACCCCGTTCGTCTGTTCGACTACGACGAAGGGTACATAGAGCGCAACATTTCCACGCTCGACTCCATTCGCTACATGGAACATTTCATGCATTGCGGCATGGTGGCCATCGAGCCGCACACCGGCAATGTCAAGGCATGGGTTGGCGGACTGGATTTTGAGACGTGGAAATACGACAAAGTCACAGCAATGCGACAGCCGGGCTCTACTTTCAAACTCTTCGTCTATGCTGAGGCAATGAAACAAGGTATTATGCCGTGTGACACCCGTCAGGACTCCTACTTCTCCATGCGTGTGTTTGACAAGCAGCAGAACAAGGAAGTGCTATGGGCTCCCACCAATGCCGACGGGCGTTTCTCTGGAATGAATATCACACTGAAGCAGGCCTTTGCCATGAGTGTCAACTCAGTAGCGGTGAAACTCGGTCAGGAAGTAGGTATCGACAACATTGTAAAAACGGCTCACGACATGGGCATTAAGAGCAAGTTGCATCCCACGCCGTCGCTTGCCCTCGGTGCCAGCGACGTCAATCTGCTGGAACTTACCAATGCATACTGTACATCCGTCAACGGCGGACGCATGCATGATGTCGTTCTCGTGGAGCGCATTGTCGACCGCGACGGACGCGAAATCTACCGCGCGCCACGCCGTGAGCAGCAGGCACTGTCGTCTAAGAGTGCCTTCCTCGTTACGCAGTTGTTGCAGGGAGGCATGCATGGCACCAGTTCTGCCCTTCACCGCTTTGTCGGGCGTTGGCTCAACGACACCGACTTCGGCGGTAAGACTGGCACGTCAAACAATCACTCCGATGCATGGTTTATCGGCACCACGCCGCGACTTGTCGTAGGAGCATGGGTGGGCGGTGAGTATCGCTGCATCCATTTCCGTACTGGTCAGTTAGGCCAGGGCAACCGCACGGCTCTGCCTGTTTGTGGAGCGTTCCTTCAGAAAGTGCTTGACGATAAGGCTTTCCCCGAGTACCATGCAAAATTCGACAAACCTGCTGATTTGGATCTGTCGCAGTCGGCCTATGGCTGTGGCGGCTATCTGCATATTCCTTCAGACACAGACTCCATAGCCGCCGACACCCTGGTTCATCATGCAGTGCCACAACAGTCTCTCCCCTCCTCTTCTGAAGAAACTGGCGACATTCCTGCACCTGCCCCATCAACAACACCCTCTACGCCTTACGTGCCATGAACTTCCAACAACTTACCAGCAACATACGCAGTGCCGGCAAAAGGCTTCGCGTAGCAGTAGTATGTCCTCGCGACACAGCCACTCTTGAGGCCATGAGCGCTATTGAAAGCATGGGTATAGCGCAGACGACAGGCGTTGATGCCGACATGCCAGCCGAAGCCGCCAGGCAGGCTGTCGCAATGGTTCGCCAAGGCGATGCCGATGTTTTGATGAAGGGGCTAATCGGCACCGACCAGTTGCTGCATGCCGTGCTCGACAAGCAGACAGGTCTGCTACCGCCAGGCGCTGTGCTCACCCATATCTCGGCTGCAGAGATTCCCACCTACCATAAGATGCTTCTCTTCTCTGATGCGGCAGTGATACCCTATCCTACTCAGGAACAGCGCGAATCGCAGGTGGCATATATGGCGCAGACCTGCAGGGCTTTGGGAACAGAGTGTCCGCGCATAGCACTAATCCATTGCTCGGAGAAACCAAGCCCCAAGTTTCCGTTTGTAGACGGCTACGCAGAAATTATAGCCCATGCAGAGTCTGGTCTTTACGGCCCATGTGTTGTAGACGGACCGCTCGACGTGAAGTCGGCCTGTTCCATTTCTGCACTCCGTGCCAAGGGAATACAGTCTGCCCTGAATGGCGACGCCGATGCTCTGATATTTCCCGACATCGAAGCAGGCAATGCCTTCTATAAGTCGATGACGCTCTTTGCTGCTGCGCGGACGGCAGGCATGCTCGTTGGCACTACTGCTCCCGTGGTTGTCCCGTCGCGTGGCGACTCTACTGAGGCAAAACTTAACAGCGTTGTGCTGGCGGTTAGTTCCATTGACCATTGAACATTGACCATTGAACATTATTCATTGACCATTGAACATTATTCATTGACCATTGACCATTTTTGCAAGACCATAATTAATATGAGAATTCTCGTAGTAAATCCAGGAAGTACGTCGACGAAGATTGCAGTATATGATGATGAACAGCCGCTGATGATGCGCAACATCACTCACACTGTTGAACAATTACGACAGTTCAGCGACGTCATTGAACAGAAGGATTTCCGCCGCCAGTTGGTTGTTGACGAACTGGAGGCAGCAGGCATTCCCATGCAGTTTGATGCTGTGATAGGCCGTGGCGGACTGGTGAAACCCATTGCCGGCGGTGTGTATGAGATAAACCGCCGTATGCTTGACGACACGCTCTCTGGCTGTGCCATGCACAATCATGCCTGCAATCTTGGCTGCCTTATTGCCTACGAGATAGCCCGTGGAATAGACGGCTGCCGCGCCTTCATAGCCGATCCGGGCGTTGTCGACGAGTTGTCGCCTCTTGCCCGTATCAGCGGCTCACCCCTCATGCCGCGTATCTGCATCTGGCATGCCCTCAACCAACGTGCCATTGCCCGCAGGTTTGCCCACAGCATAGGTCGCGAATACGAAGACCTCAATCTCATCATCTGCCATCTCGGCGGTGGCATCAGCGTAGCAGCACATGAGCACGGACGTGCCATAGATGCCAACAATGCACTTGACGGCGAAGGCCCCTTTTCGCCCGAGCGTGCCGGTTCGCTTCCTGCGGCAGACTTGATACGCCTGTGCTTCAGCGGGCGCTTCACCGAGCGCGAACTGCTCCAGCGCATCAGTGGCAAGGCTGGGCTCATAGCACATCTCGGCACCAATGACATGCGCGAGATACTGGACCGCATACGCCATGGCGATGAGAAAGCCCAACTGCTCGTTGATGCCATGATTTATCATACTGCCAAACAAATAGCCACAGAGGCTGCTGTGCTCTGCGGTCAGGTTGATGCCATTTTGCTTACGGGAGGCATGGCACGTGCCGACTATATCGTCAGCGAACTGCGCCGTCGCATCGGCTTCCTTGCTCCTACGTACTGCTTCCCCGGCGAAGACGAGATGGGGGCTCTTGCCATGAACGCCCTTGCTGTGCTGCAAGGCAAGCGCGAGGTAAGAGAATACGCTTAAAGTATTAAAAGTTAAAGACTTAATCTTTAGAGTTTTACGCTGCTGATATCCACCAGGCCATTTACAATGGCATAGATTGTCAGTCCTGCCGGCGAATGTATCTGCAGTTTGCGTGCAATGTTACGGCGGTGGGTTATCACAGTGTTGACGGAAATGCACAGATGGTCGGCAATCTCCTTGTTGGCCATGCCTTGCACCAGAGCCACTATCACGTCGCGTTCGCGCTCGCTCAGGGCCTCGCCGTTGTCTGTACCGTTTCTGAACACCATGGTCGAGATATTTTTCGACACATCATTCTGCCGTGCTGCCGTTTCCAGTCTTCTTATCGCAGGTACGAAGATACGGTCTTCTACCTCCGAATGTTGGCGCAGCCATTCCTCGTTGTTATATATATCGTAGAGCGTGGCCGTCAGTTGATTGTTCAGATGGTTGTCGGCTGGCAGATATTTTATTATCAACAGTTTCAGTTCGCGTAGTTTCTTGTCGGTCTGCTCGTGATGCTTTGAGAACGTCTCAATGTTGTAGTTGCTGGCAGGATGGCCGTCTATCAACGACTGAACATAGGGGAACAGCGTCTTCTCCTCATATTTCATGTGCCGGTGTAGTTCACGCGCATATTCGTCGTAAAATTTCATTATCAGCCTGCCCAGAGAGTCGTCTTCGTTGATGCTTGCAGCCAGTTCGCGCCGTATGAACGGCAACTGGAAGTCAAGATAGTAAGCGTGGCTGGCTTTCAGGTATCTGAGCAGCGTCGGTACGTCGAGCAGTTCGTCGTTATCGAAGTCGCCATGCCCGTTTACCGTAAAGTTGACAACAGCCAGGAAAGTATATGTGTCAACGCCGTTCATCTTGCACGTCTCTCCCACCGTTCTGTCGCCAAATCCCATGTTTATGCCGAATGAGCCCAGTGCCTGCAGAAGGCTGTAGTTGTCCTTGATGAGTGAAATCATCCTGTCTTCGGGCTCATACATTTTCATGTTTTTCATACTGCCATGCCTTTCCTTTATTCTTTTTTCCACTGCAAAAGTAGCACATTTCATGCTTCTACGCAATATTTTCACGTGATTTCATTATTTTTAGGTATTGCCTGTTTTTCTTTCCAGCAATACCTTTGCAGTCGGAAAAGAAACCCAAAACATTATGAGGAAACAACTCGTTTTGTAGGTTAATCTGGTCCTGGCCTTCCTCTCAATACTTATGACATACTTCGGAGTAAACTTCCTGCTCGGAGGTATGCACAGTTATACTTAGCCTGCACTGTTTTAATTTCCGTCAGCGCTGTTTATAAAAAAATTACAGCTGCTTTTAAAAAAATTACAGCTGCTTTTAAAAAAATTACTGCTGCTTTTAAAAAAATTACAGCTGTTTTTAAAAAAATTACTGCTGCTTTTAAAAAAATTACTGCTGCTTTT
>CALFIY010000097.1 GCA_937877595.1 uncultured Prevotella sp. | reverse complement strand
TGCCAGCGCTGTTGTAATTTTTAAAAACACTGCTGTAATTTTTAAAAACACTGCTTTTATTTTCGCCTGCGCTGCAGTGGGGTTCAGAAAACAACGCAGATTTTTTCGGACTGCACGGAAAATTCGTACCTTTGGCCCTGGCATGGCAAACAATACAGCATCACCATACACCGTAACAGCAGGCGAACTCTATGCCGACCTGCTGAGGAGCGCCAGCCAGCGTCCCGACTACCATGCAGCCTACAGGCTGATGGACGGGGCGCTGCAACGACTGCTTGCCGACACGACAAACGTGGCCGGAGCACGCTTCAACGGCACATTTGCCAAGACCGACTACCTGCTGAAGCACTACAATGCGCCGAAAGCGCTGCGCCAGCAGGTGAACGCCGCACGCACGCGGCTGCGCAAGTCGTCGGCAACAACAGACGAGAAACTGGGCAAGACCTATGCCCACGACATCAAGGCAGTGGCGCTGCTGGTGGAACTGGTCAGCAGAGAGGCCGTACCTGCTGAGTTGGCAAGGCTCTTCGCCCACGGCGAGACCGTCGGGCAACAGGCCACGCTAAGGGCTGACTACGTGAGGCTGGTGGTAAACAGGTGGGACGACAGGTTTATCTACGCCACGGCCGACTCGGAGGACGGCACCGAACTGAGAGTGCACTATGGCGGCGCGAGCGAAAAAGCGGTATATGCCGACTGGGACTGGTCGTACCTGCGCGAACTGCTCAACGAGAGATGCCAACTGAACATCGTGCGTCCGCGAGAAGTGGAGGGAACACTGTATCCCGAACTTTTCATCTTCGAGCCCGACTATCTGGTGGATATCTCGGCTGTGGCAGCATGTTTTGAAAACTACGGCCGCTCGCCGCTAAACCATCTGCTCGCACAACTGAGACCGCAACAGGCTACGCCAGCCACTCTGCTCGGACAGATGGCGAGCCAACTGCTCGACGAAGCGCTCTACAGCACGCCCGGAAGCGTGCCCTACAAGGAGACAGCCACGCGCTTCTTCCACGAAAATGCTGTGCGGCTGCTCACCACCGACGCCGGTGCCGACTTCCACGCTAAGGCGATGGCCCAGCGAGACATCATCTACCAGACGCTACGCACCACGCTCCCCACCCTGTTGCAGGGCGAGGACATACGCTTCGACGCCGACGACATCATGGTAGAACCGTCGTTCTTCTCGGAGATGCTGGGACTGCAGGGGCGCATGGACTTCCTGCAACTCGACCACCGTGTGCTGATAGAGCAGAAGTCGGGCAAAGGCGGATTTCCGCAGCGCGACGCCGACACGCCGACATACCAGGAAAAGCACTACGTGCAACTGCTGCTCTATATGCTGCTGATACGCTACAACTACCGCCAGACCTACGAGCAGAACAACCGCGCACTACACGCTTTCCTGCTCTACTCGCGCTATAGGAACGCACTGTTGCCGCTGGGCTTTGCACCCAGTCTGGTGTTTGCTGCCATAAAACTGCGCAACGAGATAACGGCAAGCGAATATGCATACAGCAGCGACGGACTGGACGTGCTCTGCAGCCTGACAGCCGACAGCCTGAACGAGAAGGGCGTGGGCGGAAAACTGTGGGAACAATACCAGAAGCCCGAGATCGAAGCCCTGCTCCACCCTGTAAGCGCTGCATCGCCGCTGGAGCGAGCCTACTATCTGCGCATGATGCGCTTCCTCCACACGGAACATCTCATGGCGAAGGTAGGAGGTCACACAAAGGAGAACTCCGGCTTTGCCGACAAATGGCTGAGCACGCTGGAAGAAAAACAGCAGGCCGGAACCATATACAGCGGTCTGAAAATGGTTAGTCCGGAACGCGAACAGAAAGAACGGGTGGAGCGCGTAGTGCTGCGGTTTGCCGACGGCACAAGTCACGAGACATCAAACTTCCGCACCGGCGACATCGTGGTACTGTATCCCTACGACGGCGGCGAACCCGACGTGAGACGCACCATGGTGTTCCGAGCCAGCATTGAAAACATCAGCACCGACAGCATCGTGCTAAGCCTGCGCGCAGCACAGGCATGCGGCAGTGCTTTCTGGCACGGCGGTGAGCACCTGTGGGCAATAGAGCACGACATGTTCGACTCGTCGCATGCCGCATTGTACCGCGCAATGCATGCCTTTCTATCTGCACCACAGGAGCGGCGCGACCTGCTGCTTCTGCAACGTGACCCACGTTGCGACAAGAGTCTGGCACTGCGTGGAGACTACGGCACATTCAACGAACTGGCACTGAAAGTACGGCAGGCAAGCGATCTCTTCCTTATAATAGGGCCGCCAGGCACTGGCAAGACATCATTCGGACTGCTTACCACTCTGCAGGAACACCTGCTCGCCACTGACGACAACGTACTGCTGATGGCTTACACCAACAGGGCCGTCGACGAGTTCTGCACGAAACTCAGCGAGGCAGGCATTGACTTCATCAGGATAAGCGGACGCTTCGCCTGCGACGAAGCGCACCGGCAGCAACTGCTCGACAGCATGGCTGCAGAGTGCGATACGATAGAACAGTTGCGCCGTAAGGTAGACAGCACGCGCGTGTTCGTGGGCACTACAACGGCTTTCAATGCCAACAGCACACTGCTGGCCGAGAAGGGTTTCGGACTGGCCATCATCGACGAGGCTTCGCAGATACTGGAGCCGCATCTCATGGGACTGCTAAGCCTGACGAAGGCCAGCGGCGAGTGTGCAATTCGCAAGATGGTGCTCATCGGCGACCATAAGCAGTTGCCTGCCGTAGTACAACAGACGGCGGCCGAGTCGACAGTGAGCGAACAGGAGTTGCGCGACATTATGCTCGACGACTGCAGGCAGTCGCTCTTCCAACGCCTGCTGCGCCGATACCGCCACAACAGCGATGTCACTTACATGCTGACACGCCAGGGACGCATGCACCATGATATTGCACTGTTTCCCAACCATGCCTTCTACGGCGACAGGTTAACGGAAGTGCCGCTGGCTCACCAGAGAGAGCCACTGGCTGCGACGGCAGAGAACGCAGACGGAATAGACCAGATGATAACGTCGAGGCGCATGGCATTCGTGGCTATAGAGCCGCAACAGCCATCGCAGAGCGACAAGGTGAACACGGCCGAAGCACAGGCCATCGCCGCAACAGTGGCACACATCTACCATGCTGAGAAAAACGGCTTTGAGCCACAAAAGACGATAGGCATCATCGTTCCGTACCGCAACCAGATAGCAGAGGTGCGCCGATGGATTGCCTCCTACGGCATCGTCCAACTTAACGACATCACCATCGACACCATAGAGCGATACCAGGGAAGCCAGCGCGACTATATCATATATGGCTTCACCGTTCAGCGGACGTATCAGTTGCGCTTCCTTACCGACAACGTTTTCCAGGAGGACGGACAGACCATAGACCGACGCCTCAACGTGGCAATGACACGCGCACGCCGTCATCTGCTGCTCTTCGGCAATCCCCGGCTTCTCGGAAACAATGCTACTTTTGCACTGCTCATGCAGTTTGCACGTGAGCAGAATGCCTACGTCAGCGCACCACTCGACGACTTCATAAATGGCAGATTTACACTTACTGCTTAAAAAAACTTAATTTATTAATGCGTTGCACGCGAATGCGCGCGAAATACTTTACCTTTGCAAGATAAAGTGAGAAGTAAATGACTGCCAACGAGAAAATTATCTCCAACTTCGAGACGCGCATCAGACAAATGCTGCTACGCTTCCAAGAACTGAAGCAGGAAAACGCAGCACTGCAGGCAACCGTGGACAGCAACCTGCAAGAAATAGCACGACTAAAAGCGGAGATAGAACAAGGGCAGAACGACTACCAATCACTGAAAATGGCCAAAATGATGGAAATTACCGACGGCGACCTCAGCGGTGCCAAGGAACGACTGTCAAGGCTGATACGTGACATAAACAAGTGTATAGCAATCCTCAGCGGCGAAGAGCAGTAAGAGAAAGAGGAGAACAGGCAAAGCACATGGCAGATCCGAACAAACTACATATCAGGCTGCACGTATACGACGAAGAAATAGAAGTCGTAGTGAACAGAGAGGACGAAGAGTTCTACAGATCGGCAGCCAAACTAATCACCGAGCGCTACAATGCATACGCACAGGCATATAAAGGGCGCAAGGGTGCCCATACGATATCGCTGATGACCCTCGTGGACATTGCGCTATTGTATCAGAAAGAGCGTTCGCACAACGACACTGCCCCATATGACAATGTTCTCGCACGACTTACCTCGGAGATTGAAGAGGCACTGAAATGAAGAGAGAACATTTTCTACCAATATATATAACTAAACACATCTTATGATTATCGTAATTATCACTGCAGCAGTGTCGCTCATGCTGGGCGCGCTGTGCGGATTTCTGCTTTTCCGTTACGTGCTGACGGGAAAATATAACGAAATGATGAAAAATGCCAAGAACGAGGCAGAAGTAATCAAGGAGAAAAAACTACTGGAAGTCAAGGAAAAGTTCCTCAACAAGAAGAGCGAACTGGAAAAGGAAATGCAACAGCGCAACCAGCACTTCCAGCAGAACGAGAACAAACTGAAGCAGAAAGAACTGACGCTCAACCAGCGTCAGGAAGAACTGGGACGCCGCAAGAACGAACTGGACAACCAGCAGACACGCATCGACAACGAGAAGAAACTCATCACCATCCGACAGGAAGAACTGGAGAAAATGCAAATGCAGGAGCGCGCAAAACTGGAGGAACTCTCGGGACTGAGCGCCGACGAGGCAAAGAGTCGCCTCGTAGAGGCAATGAAAGACGAGGCACGCACAGATGCCGCAGCCTATATAAACGAGATAATGGACGAGGCCAAACTCAATGCAAATGCACAGGCAAAGAAGATTGTCATCCAGACAATACAGCGCGTGGCTACGGAAACGGCTGTAGAAAACAGCGTCTCTGTGTTCCATATCGACAACGACGACGTGAAAGGCCGCGTAATAGGTCGCGAGGGACGCAACATCCGTGCACTCGAAGCAGCATGCGGAGTGGAGATTGTGGTTGACGACACGCCGGAAGCCATCGTAATATCCGCATTCGACCCGATACGCCGCGAGACATGCAGACTGGCTCTCCACCAACTGGTAAGCGACGGGCGCATACACCCGGCACGCATCGAGGAAGTGGTGGCTAAGGTGAAGAAACAACTCGAGAACGAGGTGATAGAGACAGGTAAGCGCACGGCCATAGACCTTGGTATACACGGACTGCACCCCGAACTCATCCGCATCATAGGTAAGATGAAATATCGCTCCAGTTACGGCCAGAACCTGCTGCAACATGCTCGCGAGACTGCCAACCTGTGCGCCGTGATGGCTTCAGAACTGGGACTGAACCCAAAGAAGGCAAAGCGCGCCGGACTGCTCCACGACATAGGCAAGGTGCCCGACGAGGAGAGCGAACTGCCACACGCACTCTACGGCGCTAAGATAGCAGAGAAATACAAGGAGAAACCAGATATCTGCAACGCCATCGGTGCACACCACGACGAAATGGAGATGCAGACACTGCTTGCACCAATAGTACAGATATGTGATGCCATCAGCGGTGCACGTCCTGGCGCACGTCGCGAGATTGTTGAGGCTTACATCAAGCGACTGAACGACCTTGAGGCTATCGCAATGTCATACCCTGGCGTTACGAAGACATACGCCATACAGGCTGGACGCGAACTGCGCGTCATCGTCGGCGCCGACAAGATGGACGACGCCGAGACGGAGGCTCTCAGCGGACAGATAGCATCTAAGATACAGAACGAGATGACATATCCCGGACAGGTGAAAATCACCGTCATACGCGAGACTCGTTCCGTGGCATACGCCAAGTAAGAAAAAACGGCGGTGCCTGCCGGCACCGGACGAAACAGAAAGACAAGAACATCCCCGTGCTGCAGCAGTGGCACGGGGATGTCTGTTAGTGTGCGCAGAGTGTTAAAACACCCCTGACTCTGTCTTTGCCGTACCGAAGTTCAGCACCTCTTTTATCGGTACCAACTCAAAAAAGACACAACAAAACGCTCCCTGTGTTCTGCGAAACACAGGGAGCATTTATTTTATTCGGCGATGGCCTTTCAAGACCATCATAATACCATCTGAACTTACTCTGCCTTTGCCTCTTCAGCAGGAGCCTCGGCTGCGGGAGCCTCAGCAACTTCTTCTGCTGCGGGAGCCTCAACTGCGGGAGCCTCAGCAACTTCTTCTGCTGCGGGAACCTCGGCTGCGGGAGCCTCAGCAACTTCTTCTGCTGCGGGAACCTCAACTGCAGGAGCAGCCTCGGCAGACTTGCCAGAGGAACGACGAGAGCGGCGTGTCTTCTTCTCACTCTTAGCAGTCTTGAGCATGTTCTCGTCGAAGTCGACAAGTTCGATAAAGCAGATATCAGCAGCATCACCACCGCGGAAACCGAGTTTGATGATGCGAGTATAGCCACCAGGACGGTCGCCCACCTTCTGCGCAACAGGACCGAAGAGTTCCTTCAGGGCTTCCTTGTTCTGCAGATAACTGAACACAACACGACGGGAATTGGTCGAGTCGTCCTTAGAGCGCGTAATCAGTGGCTCTACATATTTCTTGAGTGCCTTTGCCTTGGCGAGGGTCGTAGTGATTCTTTTGTGCATGATCAGCGAAATGGCCATGTTGGCAAGCATGGCACGGCGGTGGTCAGCAGTACGGCCCAGATGGTTGAATTTCTTTCCGTGTCTCATTTGTTTGTTTTTCTTTAAGCGGACAAATCAGTCAACTGTCGTCTAAACAACTGTCAACTATTCCTTATCCAGTTTATACTTTGATATGTCAGTTCCAAACGACAGATTCAGACTCTCCAGCAAATCATCAAGCTCGGTGAGCGATTTCTTACCAAAGTTGCGGAACTTGAGAAGGTCGGTCTTATTGTATTGTACCAAATCACCGAGTGTCTCAACATCGGCAGCCTTCAGACAGTTGAGGGCACGAACGGAGAGGTTCATGTCGACAAGTTTTGTCTTAAGCAACTGACGCATGTGAAGCACTTCCTCGTCGAACTCCTGATTGCCCTCGGCTTCTGTGTTCTCAAGGGTAATCTTCTCGTCAGAGAAGAGCATGAAATGGTAAATAAGAATTTTTGCGGCCTCCTTCAGGGCATCCTTCGGGTGTATGGAACCGTCCGTGGTAACTTCAAGCACGAGTTTGTCATAGTCGGTCTTCTGTTCAACACGATATGGCTCAATGCTGTACTTTACGTTACGTATCGGAGTGTAAATAGAATCGATTGCTATAACATTGACATCGGTGCAGAACTCGCGATTTTCATCAGCGGGAACATAGCCACGGCCTTTGTTGATAGTCAAATCAATCTGTAGAGAAGCCTTGGAATCTAAATGACAAATCACCAAATCGGGATTTAACACTTCAAATCCAGTCA
>CALFIY010000096.1 GCA_937877595.1 uncultured Prevotella sp. | reverse complement strand
AACCGTCGTTGTCGCGCCCGCTCTTGATGGCAATGTTGTCATCGCCGTTGTTGAAGCGCACATCGTCGATGAGGATGTCCTGTGAAGACTCGATGTCGATACCGTCGTTGTTCACGAGTTTTGCATCGTAGCGGATGCCCCGCAGGATGACATTGCGACAGTCGAGGATGTGGATGCACCAGAAGGGGGCACGACGGATGAAGACACTGGAGATGGTGACGTTCTGGCAGTCGTAGAGTTGGATGAGATGGGGTCGCAGCCAGAAGCCCTGGCCGAAGCGGCGGTCAGCGACGGGTACTCCCATGTGGTTCATCTGTCGGCTCAATTCCTGACCTTCCTGCTGACGGTCGTGCCAAGTGGAGAAGGTCTCGCCGGCATCGCCGTCAATCGTGCCATTGCCTACGATGAAGACATTGCGGAGCCCCTTGCCGTAGATGAACGGCGAGTAGTTCCAGAGATAGGTGCCCTCCCAACTGGTCTCCACGACTGGCAGGAAGGCGCTTGGCTCGGCTATGAACTTCAGGGTGGCACCCTTGCGGATGACGAGCGTCACATTGTCTACCAAGTGAATCGGACCCCGACAGAGCCAGACACCCTCGGTGAGCACAATCTTTGCCCCACCCCGCTTGCGGGCATAAAGCATGGCCTTGACGAATGCGGTATGGCAGTCGGTCAGGCTGTCGCCTCGCGCACCAAACCGCGAGAGCAGCACCTCGTCCTGGTTGAGCGTGGCACCCGTGACATGGCTCAGGATCGAGTCGCGCAGGGCTATGCGCTCGGCCTCGAAGTCAGAGGCAGCGACAGGCAGGCAGACGAAGATGGCCAGGAGACAGATGACTATAGTTTCTCGCATTCCTTTATCCATAGGTTATATGATGCATCGCTCGGCATACGCCAGTCGCCACGTGGCGAGAGGCTGACACTACCCACCTTCGGACCGTCGGGCAGACAGGAGCGCTTGAACTGCTGATTGAAGAAGCGGCGACAGAATGTGGTGAGCCATTTCTTTATCGTGTCGGCATCGTAGCGTCCGGTGAATGCGGCCTGAGCGAGGAGCATGATTTTCGAGGGGCGGAAGCCATAGCGCAACATGTAGTATAGGAAGAAGTCGTGCAGTTCGTATGGCCCCACGAGGTCTTCCGTCTTCTGCTGGATGTTTCCCTGCGAGTCGGCAGGAGTAAGTTCGGGACTTATCGGCGTGTTGATGATGTCAAGCAACGTGGCGCGCTGCTGCACAAACTCTGCCGTCTCCGCCATATAACGGATGAGATACTGGATGAGGGTCTTCGGAATGCCGGCATTAACACCGTACATCGACATATGGTCGCCATTGTATGTGGCCCATCCCAAGGCAAGTTCCGACAGATCACCGGTGCCAACGACAAGGGCTCCCGTCTGATTGGCCACGTCCATGAGGATCTGCGTGCGCTCACGGGCCTGTGAGTTTTCGTAGGTGACGTCATGCTTGGCGCTGTTATGGCCTATGTCCTCAAAGTGCTGTGTCACGGCCTTTGCAATGCTTATCTCGCGCTGACTGATGCCGAGCGAGCGCATCAGGCTGACGGCATTGTCGTGGGTTCTGTCGGTAGTGCCAAATCCCGGCATGGTAATGCCGAGTATTCCCGTGCGCTCCAACCCAAGTTTGTCGAACATACGCACGCAGACGAGCAGTGCCAGCGTAGAGTCTAATCCTCCACTTATGCCCACCACCACTCGCTGGCAGTTGGTATGGACGAGCCGCTTAGCCAGCCCGGCCATCTGTATGTTGAGTATCTCCTCGCAGGCATTTGCCATCTTGTCGTCTTCTGGTATGAAAGGATGCGGATTGACACTCCTTGTCAGTATGAAGTTATGTGGCTGCACTGGCTTACACTCCACCATCGAGGCCACCGCTCCGCGCTGCGCATTGACAAATGTCGAGTTGGTGTGGCGCTCTGTCCGCAGACGCTCCACGTCTATCTGTGCCGTCGTCAGTTGCGGCTGAAATGAGAAGCGCTCGCTCTCGGCGAGCAGATGGCCGTTCTCATAGACCAAGGCATTGCCGCCATACACCACGTCCTGTGTAGACTCGCCAAATCCACTTGATGCGTAGACATAGCCACTAATGGTGCGAGCGCTCTGTTGCGCCAGCAGCGAGCACAAGTACTGGTGCTTGCCAATCAGTTCGTTGCTTGCCGAGCAGTTGAGCACTATGTCGGCTCCTGCCATGGTGAGATTGTTGCTGGGCGGAATGGGAGCCCATACGTCTTCGCAGATCTCCACGCCAAACTTCACGCCGTCGGCAGTCCGGAATATCTGCGGCGTGGCAGAGACAGTGAGCGGTGTGCCGGCAAGGTATATGTCGGTGGGATTAAGGTCCTGAGCAGAGGCAAACCAGCGCTTCTCATAGAACTCGTTATAGTTTGGCAGATAGGTCTTGGCAACCAGTCCCAGCAGCGCGCCGCGCTGTATCACGGCAGCACAGTTGAGCAGCAGGTCGCCGGCCAGCACCGGCAGGCCCACGACGCAGATGATGTCCGTCTGGCGCGTAAAGTCGAGCAGCGTCAGCAGTCCCTCCTCTGCCTTGGCAAGCAGCAGTTGCTCCTTAAACAGGTCCTGACAAGTGTAGCCTGTTATCGACAGTTCAGGAAAGCATATTATCTCAGCACCCTCGCCGTCGGCCTGGGCTATGAGTTTCTCCATCTCGGCTACATTGTACGTCGTATCGGCCACCTTTACTGCAGGTATGGCCGCAGCCACTGTTACAAATCCATGTTTCATAATTCGAAACAAAGTGTTTTAACTTAATTTGTTGATTAACACTTAGATATGTTTTAAACAA